>NZ_RQYL01000028.1 GCF_003860125.1 Fretibacterium sp. OH1220_COT-178
TCAATGCAACTTGAGCAGGAAGCAAGGCCGGGGGGGATGACATTTTCTCTGTCCCATTTCACCCTTTCAACCATGACATTTTCTCTGTCCCTTGACATACGCCATCCGCCAACGTGCATAAGTCGTTCGGCTTTGCCTTCGGTTTTTGGCGTTTTAGGGCGCGTGAAGCTTCGCTTGCTGCCGCTTCTTGAAAAACGGTTCCGAAAAAACGCGATGTCTGGATCGCTTTCGCTTGGATTGGGGATGGGGCAAGGTCTGTATGACCAGGACAAGGACCGAGTTCCTTTGAAGGCTGAATCTCATGGGATAACGAGGGGAACGAGTCGTTATCGTTTAAGATTGTGCCTGTCCCTAGAAAAAAGGCCCCCTGCTCATCGGCACGGGGCCTTCGGTTTTTGGCATCGTCTCAGCGTTTTGCGCCCTTCCGGTCGGCCCGCTCGATCTTCACGATCTTCAGATGCCGCGTGCCCCGGGGGATCTTGACGTACACATCGTCGCCCGCAACGTGCCCCAGGATGGCCTGGCCGACGGGACTTTTCTGGGAAATGCGCTGGGTGGCGACGGAGGTGTCGTCAGAGCTCGACAACTCCTCGGAGCCCACGATGGTGTAGGTGTAGTGCTTCTTGGAGTCCGAAAGGTCCTGAAGCGTTACGGTGAGGCCTATCGCAACCTTGTTGGTGTCCAACTTGTCCTCGTCGACGATGCGGGTCTTGGCGAGCATCGTCTCCAGTTCCAGAATACGGGTTTCCACCTTCGCCTGTTCGTCCTTGGCGGCCGCGTACTCCGCGTTCTCGCTGAGGTCGCCGAAGGCCCGGGCCTCCTCCAGTTGGCGGGCAACCTCCAGCCGGCGGACGGTCCTGAGATCGACCAGCTCGGCGGACAAGCGTTCGTAGCCGTCCCGAGTCACCACCACTTGATTTTCGTTTTTCTTAGCTATCACCTTGCGAACGCCTCCCGATCGAAATCCCCTGCGCGGGGTCGAACCGCGCCATCCACAACACGGCACCGGTTCGAGCCGAACGCCGTTGTCGTTCATAGTTGATGTAGAAAGGAAAGGCTACGGAACGGGGCGTATTTTATCAGTTCTCGCACGTCCAGACAATAGGCAGCAATGTGCTGAAGGGGGATGTTCTGTGTCGTTTGCGCTTGGAGCTCGGAGATTTTCTGATACAATAGGCTCGAATTGATACAATAGACTTGAATTGATTAAAACTCGAAGGATCGGAGATGAGTATGTCATTATGATAAAGGATACCGGAGGAGCGGCTTCTTTTTCCATTCAGGACGTGCGACTGGAGGTGACCAACGCCTTTTTCCGCAAGGTCTACCACTGGATGGCGGCTGGGCTGATCCTCACCGCCGTCGTGGCTCACCTGGCGGCATCCAGCGAGACGCTGATCGGCCTGATTTATGGCTCCCGGTGGACGCTGATGGCGCTGATCCTCGCCGAGCTGGGCCTGGTCATCGGCCTTTCCGCCGGAATCAATCGGATGTCGGCGGGAACGGCCTCGGTAATGTTCGTCGTCTACAGCGCTTTGAACGGTCTCACGCTCTCTCACGTTCTGTTGATCTATACCGGGCAGTCGGTCTTCAGCGCCTTTTTGACGACGGCGGGGATGTTTGGGGGCATGAGCGTCTACGGCCTCTACACGAAGAGGGATCTCACCTCCTGGGGAAGTTTTTTGACGATGGGCCTGATCGGATTGATCGTTGCCATGGTCGTCAACATATTTCTGCGCTCGGCCATGACCCAGTTCGTGATCAGCATTTTCGGCGTCCTGATCTTTATGGGGCTGACGGCCTGGGATACCCGGAAGCTGCGCGACATCGGCTTCGAGCTGGACGGCGTGGAGGGCAATCCCAAAGCGCACAAGCTGGCCATCATCGGCGCGCTGCAGCTCTATCTCGATTTTGTCAACATGTTTCTCTACCTTCTGCAGCTCTTCGGCAGGCGCCGTTGATCTCATTTTTCTTCGTTCGGGCGGGCACGGATTCCGTGTTCCGGTGTTGGGGTCCCCGTCGCGGAGAGGCGGGGACCTTTGGCCGAGGTGGATTCGAGCCTCGGCTGTTTGTTGTTTGACTTTGAAGCCGGGAATTCCGGCTTTTGCAATGGACCCTCCGGATTGCGAGGGGCCGATTCTTAAATTATTGGAGGCAATGCGCATTAATGTCTGAAAAGAACGCACGGCCGCGCCGCAGAGGCAAGTCCTCGGGAACGGCCAGACGAAAAGAGGCCCAGCTCAAGTTCATTCCCTTGGGAGGCCTGGGGGAGATCGGCAAGAACATGTATGCCGTCGAGTACGGCGAGGATATCGTCGTGATCGACTGTGGGCTGATGTTTCCGGACCAGGAACTGCCGGGTATCGACTACATCGTCCCGGACATCTCCTATCTGGAGGCGAATCGCGAGAAGGTGCTAGCGATCGTCATAACCCACGGGCACGAGGACCACACGGGCGCGCTGCCCTTCGTGCTTCCGCGCCTCAACGTCCCCCTCTACGGTACGAAGCTGACGCTGGGACTGATCGGAAACAAGCTCAAGGAGGACCTTCCGAACTTCAAACCCCGGATGAACGAGATCAAGGCGGGGGACATCGTCGAGATCGGTCCCTTCAAGATTCGCTTCATCGCGGTCAGCCACTCCATCCCGGACGCCGTGGCCCTGTCGATCGAGACGCCTCTGGGGCGGCTCGTGCATACGGGGGACTTCAAGTTGGATTCCACCCCCATCGATGGGCGCGTGACGGACTACGGAGCTTTTGCTGAGGAGGGGGACAAGGGCGTCCTGCTTTTGACCTCGGATTCCACCAACGCGGAGCGCAAGGGCTTCACCCCCTCGGAGCGCATCATCAGCGGGACCCTGGAGCAGCTGTACCGCAACTACAGGACGCGGCGCATCATCATCTCCTCCTTCGCCAGCAACGTGCACCGCATCCAGCAGGTGGTCGACGGAGCCATGCGCTTCAACCGCAAGGTTGCCTTCCTCGGGCGCAGCATGGTGCGCAACGTGGAGCTGGCCCGGGAACTGAACTACCTGAAGCTCGACAAGAAGATGATGGTGCCGATCGAGGACATCGGCAAGGTGCCCGACAATCAGCTGGTGATCCTGACGACGGGGAGCCAGGGGGAGCCCTTCTCGGGGCTGGTCATGATGAGTCGGGGCGAGCACCGCATGGTGACCCTGGGGGACCACGACGCCGTGTTCCTGTTGGCGTCCGTGATTCCCGGGAACGAGAAGCTCGTCAACAACACGATCAATCGCCTGTTCGCCTTGGGCTGTGAGGTGGTGTACGAGCAGGACAGGCAGACGCACGTGTCCGGGCACGCCTCCTCCGAGGAACTCAAAATCGTCCTCAACCTGGTTCGGCCTCAGTACTTCGCCCCGATCCACGGGGAGTATCGCCATCTCGTGCGCCACTCCCAGCTGGCCCAGGAGGTCGGGATTCCCGGGCGGAACGTCTTTGTGATGGGCAATGGCGACGTCCTCGCCTTCTCCAAGGGGGCGAAACCCCGCGTGAAGGAGCACGTCCAGGCCGGGGCCGTCCTGATCGACGGCAACGCGGCCGCAGGGTTGAAGAGCGTCGTGATGAAGGAGCGCCGCGAGCTGGCGGAGGACGGTGTCCTGGTACTCTCCGTCGCTCTGGACCCGAGGGGCGGTTTGGTTGCCCCCTTGGGCATCGAGACTCAGGGGGTGTTCATCTCCGACGACCGCAAGAAGATTTTCGATGAGATTCGCGCCGCGACCGAACGGGTGCTCAAGGAGTTCTCGGGCACCGCGAGCATCGATGCGGAGGTCGTTGCTCGGGGGATAAGAAGCCGGGTGCGGGATGTTCTCAGGCGGCGCAGTTCCTCCTATGCCGTGGTTCTGCCGATCGTCTCCATCGTGGGGCAGGACGCCTCGCTCGGGGACACCTGGCTGGAGAAGGAGTTTTTCTGAGGGGCGTCCTTGGACGTCCCTTTGGAGAGGATTGAGAGACGCGATGATGGAGTTCAACGGGAGAACGCTGCTCCTCGGGGCCGTCCAGGGGCTGTGCGAGTTCCTGCCCGTCAGCAGTTCGGGACATCTCGCCCTGATTCAGAATCATTTCGGTTTCGGCGGGGAGGGGCTCCTGGCCTTCGACCTGCTGCTTCACTGCGCTACGATGCTGGCGGTGCTGATCTTTTTTCGAAGGGACCTTGGCGTACTGGCCATGCAGTGGTTTCGGGGCTGCGTCTCCGCCTCCGCCCGACGGGAGGAGGGATGGCGTTACGGCTGGGGCGTTCTTGCGGCGGTTCTGGTCACGGGGGGCGTCGCCGTGCCGCTCAAGGGGCTTGTCGAGTCGGCGATGCTCTCTCAGATCGCCGTGGGCAGCGGTCTTTTGGTTACTGCGGGGCTTCTGTTTCTCGTGCCCCTCTTTCCCGAGGGAGGGCGACGACTGTATCTGGGGGCCTCTCTTTTTGTAGGTCTCGCTCAGGGGTTGGCGGTCTTTCCCGGGGTTTCCCGCTCCGGCGCGACGATAGCGGCCGGGCTGTTCATGGGGCTGGCCGTCGATGAGGCCTTCCGTTTCTCCTTTTTGGCGTCGATCCCGGCCATTCTGGGCGCTTCCCTTCTGGAGGGGATGGAGCTCTGGAGACGAGGCGGAATGTCGTCCCTGCCGCAGGGCTGGGGATGGGCCGTCTTGGCCGCGTTCTTCCTGGGCTGGCTGGCCCTGAGCCTGATGCGGCGGCTTGTGCTCTCCGGACGCTGGGTCTACTTCGGGCTCTACTGCCTTCTTCTGGGGATTGTCGCCATCGTTTCCACGGTCGGGCTGGGTTTTTGAGGGGGCGTGGTCCTTTGAGCGGAACATGGCATTTTCCTGTGGGGGAGGGCATTTCCGTCCTGCTGGCGTCGGGCAGCCCCCGGCGCCGCGCGCTTTTGGCGGAGCTGGGATGGCGTTTCGACACCTTCTCGCCCGACGTCGACGAGTCCGCCCTGCCGGGCGAGTCCCCGGCGGCCCTGTGCGAGCGTCTGGCGCGTCTGAAGGCGGAGTCGGGCGGGGATTCAACAAAGCAGGTCCTGGTCCTGGCGGCGGACACCATCGTGGTCGTGGAGGGGCGGGTCCTGGGCAAGCCGGCCGACCGCATGGAGGGGATCGAGATGCTGCGTCTCCTGCAGGGCCGGTCACACGAGGTCCTGACCGGCCTTGCCCTCCGCTGGAACGGCGAGACCGTCTCGGCTGTGGAGCGGACGACGGTTTGCTTTCGCCCTCTGAGTGAGGACCAGATTCTGGCCTACGCGGAGACGGGCGAGGGGGAGGACAAGGCCGGTTCCTACGCGATTCAGGGCAAAGGAGCGCTGCTGGTCGCCTCGATCGAGGGGGATTACTTCAACGTCGTGGGCTTTCCTCTCTGCAGGTTGGGGATGATGTTGGAATCCGTGGGAATCGGACTGGAAAGCGTTTGGGCGGGGTTGCGGCGAAAAATATCGATGAACGGAGGCGCGGGGGCGTGAGGATATCGCATCGTTGTTTTGTCGGACTGGTGGTCCTGTCGATCGCCGTGTGTTCCGCTTACGGCCTGTGGGGCCGATGGCGGCTGGAAGCCGGCAATACCGCCGTGGCGATCGTCGCCGATTTCAGGGATGTCCTTCCCTTGGCCCGAGTGTCCGGAGTCTCCGTCGACGAGGCGCTCGCCCTTCTGAAGGAGAGAGGGCTGCGCGGACTGATGGTCGGTGAGCTCACGGGAAAGGACAGCTTCAACGGGGTCGGTCCGGTAGCCCTCTCCTCGGCTCGGGAGGACGGGATCGAGGGGACGCGCCTTTTTCTGGATCCCGGCTTCCCGTACTTTGAGCGCGCCGGGGATTGGCTGGGATTGCGTTTGGGGAGCGGAGCCCGTCCTTCCCGGGACGGAGGGCGGTTGCTTCCCGCCCCCCTCGGCATGCTCGAGACCATCGGCATCGTTCCGGATGTCGAGGGCCTGGAGGCGGCCGTTCGCTCCGGGCTGCCCATCTTCTATCGGCCGGCTCCCTCCATGGGCTGGCAGACACAAAATGCCGCAGATGTGCTCGGGGCGGTTCTGGACGCCTATCCCGTGGCGGCGGTGGCGCCCTCCGGGGAGATTGTCACCGGCTATCCCGATGTCTCGGGCATCGCGTTGGAATCGAGGAGACGGTCGGTCCCCGTGGCCATGGTCGAGTTCTCGCGCCAGCTTGGGGCCGCGCAGTTGAACGGCCTGAGCTACCCCCTGCTCCTGCCCCTGCACAGCGTGACGAACGAGGAGCTTCTGGCCCGCAACATCAACCGCCGCACCCTGCTGGAGCGTCTTGTCCGTGCTGCCGAGGAGCGGTCCGTCCGGCTCCTCGTGCTTCGGTCGGCCCCTCTGGGAAGCGCGGGGGGTACGCTGGAAGCCTATGCCGGGGAAGTCGGTGCCCTTGCCGCGGACCTGGAAGGACGCGGGTTCGGGATGAAATGGCCCAAGCCCCTGTTCACCGACGGCGTTCGGCGTTCGGAGCCTCCCTCCGCCTTTGCGCTGGCCGCGGCCTTTCTTTTCTTTCTTTGGCGTTACTCCGTGCGTATGGCCGGGGCCCGGAGCGGCGACGGGCCCGTGCGCCTGCCGTTCCTGATCGCCTCTCTGCTCTTCACGGGCGCTCTTGCCCTCCTGATCCGATGGGTCCCCTCCGTGCCGAGATTCGTCGGCGCATTGGCCGCCCCGCTCATCGTGACGGAGGCCTCCCTGGCCGCCATGGACTTTGGCCGGTGGCGTCTCTCTTGGTGGCTTTCCGCCTCGGTCGGCTTTGTTCTGGCCGTAGTCGGAGGGCTGGCCCTGGCCGCCTTTTTCAGCGATCCGCTCTATATGCTGAGGTTGAGGACGTTTTCCGGGGTCAAGCTGACCCTGTTGCTGCCGCCCTTGCTCGTGTTGCTGCATGACCTGCGAAACAGGGTGCATCCCGAGTCGCTGAACGCATTGCTGTCCCGTCCGCCGCTGTGGGGGGAGCTCCTCCTCGGGGCTGTGCTCCTTGGCGCGCTGGGGATCATGTTGTTCCGGAGCGACAACGTCCAGTTCATTCCCGGCTTCGAGGCGAAGGTGCGCGTGGCGCTCGAGCGGTGGCTCATCGCCCGGCCTCGCAGCAAGGAGGTCTTCCTCGGCTATCCATCCCTGATCCTGCTAGCTTTTGCCGTGAGAAACGGGCTGTGGACTCGATATCGCGAGGTCCTGCGCATTGGCGTGGTCTTGGGGTTCTCCTCCGTGGTGAACAGCTTTTGTCATTTCCATACCCCGATTGCCTTCATCCTGCTCCGCGAGTTCAACGGCCTGTGGCTCGGCCTGCTTCTGGGCGTCGCTTTGGTCCTGGCCGTACACTGGATCCTGATGCCTTTGGGGCGGGGGTTCCGCGTCCTGGCGGAATGACCCGCTCAGTTTCCCGGCGCTACCGGGCCGCCCTGGCCGGCTACTACGGGTTCGGCAACCTGGGGGACGAACTGCTGGCCCAAGCCTCTTTGGAGGCCCTGGAGCGCGTGGGCGTGGATCGGGAACGGGTCGTCGTGTTGTCGAACGATCCGGAGGGCACCGCTCGCGCCCTGGGGGTCCATGCGGTGTCCCGATGGCGCCTGCGTGAGGTGGCCTCGGCTCTGCGCTCCAGCGAGACCCTGCTCCTGGGGGGAGGGGGGCTGTTTCAGGACAACACCAGTCTGCGCTCCTGCCTCTGGTACTGGGGGGTGGTCCGTCTGGCGAGGCTTTGTGGGGCCGTTCCCTGGGCTCTGGGACAGTCGATCGGCCCTCTTCGGAGTGCTGCGGCGCGCTGGATGACGCGGGATGCCCTGGGGAGCTGCAGGATCCTTCACCTGCGGGATACCTTCTCGGAGGAGTGGGCCGGACGTCTTGGTCTGTCCGCGGTCAGGGGAACGGATCTGGTTTTGACGCTCAACTTCCCCTCGTCTGCAGCGCGCCCTGGGGAGGCCGGACGGAGGCTCCTGCTCAACCTGCGCCCCGTCCCGGATCTGGACCGCTGGGTTCGTCTCGTGGCCCCCTGCGCCGGGGGGTTCTCCGGCGAAGTCGTCGGGACCGCGCTCTCGGGCGAGGACGAAACCCTGCTCCACTCCCTCCGGGAGAGCGGGGCCCTGAGGCTGGATCGGGTGGAGCGCGTTACGGAGCTGGACGGTGCTGCCCGTCTTTGGACGGGCGCCGCGGCTGCGATCGGGATGCGTCTGCACTTTGCGGTGCTCGCTGCACTTCAGGGGACGCCGCTTGCCGTGTTGCCCTACGATCCCAAGGTCGCCGGATTCGCCGAGAGCGCGGAGGTGCCCTGTGCCCTGGAGGACCTCCCCGAGCCGCGGGTTCCGGTCCCATTTTCCGATCGAGACTCCGTGGTCGCTCAGCTCGACGGGCTTTGCCGGTCGATGTTTCCATCGTAGACCGTACTTTTTTTCGTTTCGGATGATTTGACATTGTCTATGGAAAAGTGTATGATAAGACATTGTTGTTTTTGTGCATTTTATGGAAGGGAGAGAGCTTATGGAAGGAGGTGGAAGGATGGTACATGAAGCGACAAAATTGGTTTATGCCGAGGGAAAGCCTGTGTGGCTGACCGCGGACGGCTCGTTCATCCCTGCGATGTTCAGGAAGGATGGTTCTCTGGTCAACGGGGCGCTTTACATCAGAGATCGCAGCCGGGGTGGAGCGGTGCGCCGGATTTCCCACTGAGCGTTGCGGGAAGGAAAGGCTTCAAAGTGGTCCAAGGACCACCTTTATCAACGGAACGTCAGGGCGCTTCCGCCCTTTTAACCCAGGTGTTTTCCGCGATATAGAGTAAGGAAGTCTCGAGGGGGCCGGAGTTCGACGAACTCACGGCTCCCGTTTTGTTTTGTCGTGGGGGACTGGCCTCTTTTCGGCATGATACGCAACGCGATTCCGTAATAGCCGCACTTGAGTTTGTGTGCAAACCTGATACTATTTAAAAAATGAGCGCAAAAACGATAGATGACTCGATTGACGCTTTTATGGCGCATATCGGCGGCAAGACGGCCTCGGAGCACACCCTTGTCAACTATGCGACGGATCTGAGGCAATTTGCGGATTATCTTGCGGGGCGCTCCATCTCGGAGGTGGACCAGGTCGAGCCCACGGTTCTGAGGGGCTATCTGAGGGAACTGTACGGATGGGGCTATGCCAGGGCGACGATTTCCCGTAAACTCTCGTCTCTGCGCGGATTTTTTGGTTTTCTGAAGGAGCGCGGACTGCTCGATCGGAATCCTGCCAGGGCTTTGCGAGGTCCCGCAGCTCCGAGAGGGCTTCCCAGGGCGCTGTCCGAGGAGGCCGTAAGCCGGATGTTCGAGATGGCTGCGGCAAGCGAGTCGCCGGTCAGAGACACGGCGGTTATGGAGCTTCTCTACGGCTGCGGTCTGCGAATATCGGAGCTTGTGGGGCTCAGATGGTCGGACGTGGATCTCGAGGAGCGCTGGCTTGTCGTTCTGGGCAAGGGAAGCAAGGAGCGCCGCGTGCCCTTCGGCACCTGTGCTCAGAGGGCTCTGGAGCGCCTCGGGGCCCGAAGCGGCGTGTCGGAGCCCTACGTCTTCGAGGGGCGTGGGGGCCGGCCGCTTACGGTGCGTACGGTCCACCGCATTGTCACGTCTCTGGCCGCGCGTTGCGGACTGGAGGGGGTGACGCCCCATGTCCTGCGTCACAGCTGTGCGACGCACCTGGTGGAGCGGGGGGCTTCGCTCAAGTTCGTCCAGGAGTTTCTGGGGCATGAGAGCCTTTCGACCACTCAGATCTACCTCGCGGTAAGCGCCTCCTGGATGAAGGAGAGCTACGCGGCGGCCCATCCGCGGGCCCGTGTTGCGGATGGGGAATGATACGGACGTCGGAAAACCGCTCTGCGCTTGCGAAAGTGGATACGACGGAAAGGATGAGGACACTGTTCAAGGGAACGACCATCGTGTGCGTCCGCTCGGGAGAGCGGGTGGCCATGGCCGGAGACGGCCAGGTGACGTTGGGAAGTCAGATCATCAAATCGGGCGCACGGAAGGTTCGTCGGCTTCTTAACGGCAGGGTTTTGACGGGTTTTGCGGGGAGTACGGCCGATGCCATGACTTTGCTGGAACGGTTCGAGAATTGCCTGGAACAGGAAAAGGGCGATCTCATGAAGGCGGCCGTCAAGCTGGTGCGGGAGTGGCGCACGGACAAGGCGCTGCGCCGGCTGGAGGCGATGATGCTGGCTGCGGATACCAAGCTGACGCTGCTCCTGAGCGGGGCAGGGGATATCCTGGAACCCGAGGGGGACGTGGCCTCCATCGGCTCGGGGTCGGGCTATGCACTGGCTGCGGCCAGAGCGTTTCGCGAGGGAACGGACTGGCCGCCCGAGCGCATTGCTCAACGAGCGATAGAGCTCGCGTCGGAGATTTGCATCTATACGGACGATGTGGTGACGCTGGAGGTTCTGGGAGAATGACGCCTCGCCTGGATTCCGCTCTGACGCCTTCGCGGGTGATCGAGTATCTGGATCGTTACATCGTGGGACAGGAAAAGGCCAAGAGAGCTGTGGCCGTAGCGCTTCGCAATCGTCTGCGCCGTCGCGTGCTGCCGCCCGAGATGGCGCGGGAGATCGTGCCCAAGAACATCCTGATGGTGGGGCCGACGGGCGTGGGCAAGACGGAGATTGCCCGGCGTCTGGCCACCTTGGTTCATGCTCCCTTCATCAAGGTCGAGGCCACGAAATTTACGGAGGTGGGGTACGTCGGACGGGACGTGGAGTCCATGATCCGGGACCTCGTGGAGTTCTCCGTTGCAATGGTGCGCAGGCGGATGCTGGAGGACGTTCAGGAGCCCGCGCTCGAGAGGGCGGAGCAGCGCCTGATCGACGCCCTGTTGCCGAGGAGCGAGAAGAAATTTGCGATGCCCGATTTCATGAAGGTCTTCGGGGCCGGGGCCGATGCGGAGAATGAGGAACGCCGATCCGAGGAGGATCGGGGACAGGAGGCCACTCGAGCCAAGCTCCTGACGATGCTGCGGGAGGGGCGGCTGGCCGACCGGGAGGTTGACGTGGAGGTCGCGGACAGTGCGGTGGCGCTTCCCATCCTGGGTGGAGCTGGGATGGACTCCATGGGAATCAACTTGAATGAGATGCTCAGCGGCATGCTGCCCAAGCGTTCGAAGAAACGCCGAATGAAGGTGAACGAGGCCCTTCGGATCCTCCAGGGAGAGGAGGCCGAGAAGCTCATCGACTCGGACGCCCTGGCGCAGGAGGCCCTGGAAAAGGTCCAGGAGGACGGCATCATCTTTCTGGATGAGCTGGACAAGGTCGTCGCGAAGGGGGGAGCAAGCGGTCCGGATGTGAGCCGAGAGGGCGTGCAGCGCGACCTCCTGCCGATCGTGGAGGGGTCCGTCGTTCAGACCCGTTACGGGCCCGTCAAAACGGATCACATCCTCTTCATCGCGGCCGGAGCCTTCAGTGGAGTGAAGCCGTCCGACCTGATTCCCGAGCTTCAGGGGCGCTTTCCCATTCGGGTGGAGCTCCAACCGCTGAGCTGGGAAAATCTGCAGCAGATTCTGACGGAGCCCGAGAACAGCCTGTTGAAGCAATACAGCGCCCTGATCTCCACCGAGGGCGTCGAGTTGAGCTTCACCGAGGAGGCCACGCGCGCGATCGCCGAGCTGGCCAGCCAGATG
Organism: Fretibacterium sp. OH1220_COT-178; assembly: GCF_003860125.1. Classification (NCBI taxonomy): domain Bacteria; kingdom Thermotogati; phylum Synergistota; class Synergistia; order Synergistales; family Aminobacteriaceae; genus Fretibacterium; species Fretibacterium sp. OH1220_COT-178. Next base: position 11,623 of record NZ_RQYL01000028.1, read on the forward strand.
AATGCCGAGATGGAGGACATCGGGGCAAGGAGGCTGCACACGATGCTGGAGCAGCTCCTCGAGGAGATCAGCTTCGACGTCTGCGATGCGCCGGTTCCCCGAATCGAGATCGATGCGGAGCTCGTCAGGGAGCGCCTGAACGACTTGGTGGAGGATCGGGATATTCGCCGCTATCTTCTTTAAAGTGGGCGAAGAAGGATAAAATTGGTCTTTTAGTTGCTATAGTCTTTATTGCGTTGATTTTTTTTGTTGCCTTTGTTATTATAACCCAGACGATCGAGGTTTTTTCGTGCCGGTTTTTCGCACCGAAAGACTGAGGGCGCGGTGTATGTGGTGTATGCGGAGACGAACAATTCCGTAAGGGGATTGGATGAATTTTTTCATAGGAGGATTATAAAAAACGATGGAGAAAAAGGTTAGGGCTTCCAAAACTTCCAAGAATGCGGACCTGAAGAAGGTTTCCGAGATCTTTACGGATGAGGGCGAGGCCAAGGCCCTCGGCATGGGGTTGGGGTCGGCGGATTCCATTACCGTCGAGGCCGCCCTCGAGGACCTTTTGGAGAAGACCCGACAGGTGGGGCGTGCCCTTCAGAGCCGCCGCGAGGGGGATCCTCTGGATTACGACAAGCTGGCCAAGCTGCTGTCGGAGTTTTCGACGGCCAACGTCTATATCGTGGATCAGGAGGGCCGCCTACTGGGGTATACCTGGCTCCCCGAGTACGCTTCCAGGACCCTTTCGGAGAGCATGAGCGAGGGGGTCATGCCGGAGGGGTTCGCCGAGAAGATGAACCGCTGCCGCGAGTCCATGATCTGCGACGAGGATGCGTTTCTCTTCGATGACGAGAGCGGGGGAAAGCAGCCCGAAAAGCATCTGATGTACGTGCCGATCTATGGCGCCGCCGCGGAGCGTCTGGGGACGGTGGTGCTGGTGCGTTTCCGTGCGCCCTTCGTCACCCGGGATATGCTTTTGGCGGAGTACCTGGGGACGCTCGTGGGGATCGAGATGCTCAACGACCGAAACCGCAGCATAGAGGAGCGTTCTCGGGACAGGGTCGCCGTCCAGATGGCCATGCGGGCGCTTTCCTACTCGGAGGTCGAGTCCATGAAGCACATCATCGCCGAGCTCGGAGGGCGCGAGGGGGTGGCCGTGGCCAGCAAGGTGGCGGACCGGGTCGGCGTGACCCGCAGCGTCATCGTCAACGCTCTGCGCAAGCTGGAGAGCGCTGGCCTGATCGAGAGCCGCAGCCTCGGGATGAAGGGAACCTACATCAAGGTTCTGAGTCCCCTGTTCGTCGAGGAGCTCGGGGTCGCCTCCTCCTCCCGCGTCAACTACTGATTTGCCGAGAACCGGTGTTGACGCGTCCTGCCCTTTCTGGGAGGACGAAGTGTAGTATAATGCCGGTGGAGAGGTGAGCCGTATGCTGGGAGAGTTTACCTGGAAGGTCGTCGAAAAGGATTTGGAGGGGCTGGCGCAGCGTTTCAAGGCTGTGTCGCGCAACATCGCGAACGCCGACACCCCGGGCTATGCCCGCCGCAACGTTTCCTTCGAGGATCAGCTGAGAGAGGTCCTCAATTCGGGGAAAAAGCTGACCATGACGGTTACGGACCCCGCCCATTTCCCCTCGCGTCCGCGGCTCGTCTCCGATGTGAGGCCTGTGGAGCTCAAAATTGAGGACGAGCGCTATCGGCTGGATGGGAACAATGTCGATCCCGAGCGGGAGATGGCCGTTCTGGCGGAGACGCGCATGATGTACAACGCCATGAATCGCCTTGCGGCGAAGAAGCTGGCTGGTTACCGCGCGGTCATCGCGGGGCGCTGATCGCCCGGCCCTGGAGCCGAAGGAGGAGGTCTCGGAGCGTCATGAGAATATTCGAGAGTATGGAGATTGCGGGCAGCGCTCTGACGGCCCACCGCCTGTGGATGGACACGATCTCCTCCAACCTGGCGAACATCAATACCACCCGGACCTTGGCCGGAGGGCCGTACAAGCGCAGGGTCCCGGTCTTTGCCGAGATGCTGGACGAGACCGTTGGCGGTTATCGGGATATCGGGGGCGTTCGCGTTCTGGAGATCGCCGAGGACAAGACACCGCCGCGTCTGGTCTATCAGCCGGAGCATCCGGACGCCAACGAGGAGGGCTACGTGGCCTACCCCAACGTCAATCTGGTGCGTGAGATGACGGATATGCTCGTGGCGAGCCGTGCCTACGAGGCGAATCTTTCCGTGGCCACCACTGCGCGCGATATGTGGAACGGAGCCCTGGAGGTTCTGCGCGGCTGAGGTCGTGCCGGTCCTGCCGAATGAGTCCCTTCCTTTGACTGCAATTCCGACGGATCGCCTCCGTCGGAATTTTATTTTTGACCTGGAGGTTTTCGAGTGCAGAAGAGAGAACGGCCCCTGGTGAGCAGAGCGGACGAATTGGGAGAGCTTTGGCGGAGCGGCGGGACCGTGCACGATCGGGCCGGCGGGGCGGCACGCGCCTGGATATGCCCGCCGGGCCGCCTTTTGGCCGTGTTGCCGGACTCCCGCCAGGCTGCCGAATTCGTCTCGGACCGCAGGACGCTCTTTCCGGAGGAGCCCCTCTTTCGGCTTGCCGAACCCCCTTTGACCGTTCAGACCATAGGCAGCCGTCCGCTTCTCCTCGAGCGGGGAGAGGTGCTCCGCCGCTGGACGATGGAGGGGGGCGTTCTGGCGGCAACCCCAGGGGCCTTGATGGCTCCCTGTCTTATGGCCGACGGAGAGCTGCCCGTCGAGCGTGGGGAGGAGTACGCCCGGGATCGATTGGTGGCCTGGCTGGAGCGCAGCGGCTACCAGCGGGCGGACCTGGTGTGGTCTCCGGGGCAGTATGTCCTTCGCGGTTTCATTATGGATGTCTTCGATCCCGCTCATGCCCTTCCTCTGCGTTTCGAGTTCTTCGACGACATTGTGGAGCGCATCGGGGCCTTTCAGCCCTCCACGCAGAAGAGCGTCGCGGAGCTCGATGCGGTCTCTCTGCACGGCATGTCGGGAGCGGTCGGTGCGATGCCCGCCGCGCTTCTGCCTCCAGACACCCGACTCTTGCTTTACGAGCCTCAGAAGATCGAGGATCAGGCGGTCTCCTTCCATTGGCTTTGGGAGGAGCTGGCCTCGGAGGCGGGCGTGGAGCCCATTCCGAATTGGGATGCGGCGTTCCGGGAGCTGGCGCGCTGTCCCCGCCTGCGGGTGACGCGCGCGGTGGAGTTTGCGGAGGCCCGGCTGGATTTGGACGAACTGCCCCCGTTCAAGGGCGATTTCGGCGCGGTGCTGCGACTCTGTCGCGACTTGGACGCAAGCGGCTACTCCATATCCATCTACAGCGTCAACCCACGCTTTCTGGACCGAGACGAAGGCCCCTTCTCCTCGGTCCCCTTCGTGGAGGTCCTGGAGGGAAAGCTATCCTCGGGGTTTGCGGACCGCTCGGAGAAGCGTGCCTTCATCTCGGATCGGGAACTTTCCGGCGTGTCCTCCGCCGGAGCTTCCTCGGAATGGCGTGCCCCTGTGGAGTGGCGGGACCGGCTGACGGAAGGACAGCTGGTCGTGCACGAGGACTACGGGGTCGGCGTCTTCAGAGGCATCGAGGAGATCGTCACGACGGGAACCACCATGGATGCCTTGATTATCGAGTTCGCGGAGAACAAGCGTCTTCTGGTCCCCGTTCTGCAATCCCATAAGCTCACGGCGCTGGCGGAGCATCAGAACGACGAGACGCAGCTCGATACCCTTCGGGGCTCCCGGTGGCGGAAGTCGATGGAGAGGGACAAGAAGCGTGCTCAGGAGGAGGCCCAAGCCCTGATCGAGATCTTTGCGCGCCGGGAGCTGGAGCGCCGCGATCCGTTGGCGCTTCCCGGCGAGCTTTACCGGGAGTTCGTGCGGGCCTTCCCCCACACGGAGACGGCCGACCAGCTCAAGGCCACGGCGGAGATCATGGAGGACCTGTCCGGCCCCTTCCCGATGGACCGCCTTCTCGTCGGCGACGTGGGGTTTGGGAAGACGGAGGTCGCGCTGCGGGCGGCATTTCGTGCCGTGGCCGCGGGACGCCAGGTCTGCGTTCTGGTCCCGACGACGATTCTGGCCCAGCAGCACTACGGCACCTTCCGTTCCCGACTCTCGGGTTTTCCGGTCTCGGTGGGTATCCTTTCCCGCTTCACCTCGAAGTCCGAAGCGGGACGCACGATGGCGGATGCGGAGAATGGCGCCGTCGACATCGTCATCGGAACGCACAAGCTGCTGCAGAAGGGGATGGCCTTCAAGGACCTCGGGCTTCTGATCGTCGACGAGGAGCACCGATTCGGGGTCATGCACAAGGAGAGCCTGAAGCGGACCTACGGAGCCGTGGACATCCTGAGCCTGTCGGCGACGCCCATACCGCGGACCCTGGCCATGGCGCTGAGGGGGCTGCGCAGCATCTCGGTGCTCTCCACGCCGCCGGAGGACCGCCTGCCCGTCACCACCTTTGCCGGTCCGTGGCACACCTCCCTGGTGCGTAAGGCCGTGGCCCACGAGCTGACGCGCGGGGGACAGGTCTACTTCGTCGTCAACCGAATCGCCCGGATGGAGGACCGTCAGCGGATGCTCGCCGCCTTCTTCCCCGAGGCCCGGATCCGCATCGCGCACGGCCAGATGCCGGAGCGGGAGCTGGAGAAAACGATGCTGGACTTCTACTCGGGCTCGATCGACATTCTGCTCTGCACGACGATCATCGAGAGCGGACTGGACGTAGGGCGCGCCAATACCATTGTCGTGGACGATTCCCAGGAGCTCGGCCTGGCTCAGATGTACCAGCTCCGCGGGCGGGTGGGGCGGCGCGGGGAGAACGCCTTCGCATACTTTTTCTATCCCGAGCACGAGGAACTGAGAAAGGAGACGGCGGACAGACTGGAGGCCATATCCACTCTGACGGATCTGGGGTCGGGCTACTCGATCGCTCGGCGCGACCTGGACATCCGCGGCGGAGGGGAGATCGGCGGGACCAGCCAGCACGGCAAGAGCGGGACAGGAGGCTTCAACCTCTTCTACCGTCTGCTGGAACAGGAGCTGGCCCGTCTGCGGGGCATGGAAACCCGGCTGGCTGAGGTCAGCTACGATCAGGGCGGCTCCATCCCCGCGTTCTATATTCCGCAGGAAGGGGTGCGGGTCACGCTTTACCGGCGGTTGCTGCAGGTGGTGGGGATGGACGAGCTGACGGCCCTGATGGGAGAGATGGAGGACCGCTTTGGCCCCCTTCCCGAGCCCGTCCGGCTGCTTGCAGGGTTGACGGCGGTACGGAACTGTGGGGCCGCGTTCGGCCTGCGCACGGTCTCGGTGCGGAAGAACGAGACCGCCGTGGTCGGGGACCTGGAGGAGCTGGGGAGCTGTCTGAAGGCGAAGAGAGGCTGGACCGTTCTGGGTGCTCACGCCGTGGGACCCGGCGGGGTGAACGGTGCGGCGGGGCTTCTGGAGGCGATGCGGGAGGCGGGAGGAGCCGTCGAGGGGCGGAGGAAATGACGCTCGGTCCCACCGGACGATCCGATGGGACCGAGCGGAGCATTTCAGATCACCTGAATCTCGGGATTCTTCTCTCCAAACTTTTCCTTCAGCAGGGTGCAGATTTCCTCCCGAGCCGTACCCTTTTTTTCCTGCATTTTGATCAGCTTGTAAGCCTGAAAAAGCGGAGAGGGGCCGATCTCGGAGCTGAAGAATCCCAGCCCCTGATTCCACGCCAGAAGCTCGAACACATCGTCCAGCGCCTCGGAGCCAAGCCCGTAGATATAGGCCTTCACCAGCTCCCGCGCAGCTTGACGCATCCGTCCCGCACCGACGGCATTGGCGAGCGAGAGGAGCAGTCTCATTTCATAGGGCAGCGTCCGTCTGTCGCTTTGCCAGGTGGTCTCCCAGAAATCGACGGCGATCTTGCCGAGTTTTTCATCGATCATCGGATAGTTGAGGAGCGCCACCGGGCGGAACGGTGCGCTTTCGTCCACGGTCCCCTCTTTTACCCGGTAGAAGAAGATGTGAAACTCGGTTTCCGCCGTCTGCTCGGTGTGATGCTCGAACCCGAGTTTTTCCATCGCGTCGTACAGCGGATGCGGCTCGAAGGTCTGGATGATCTCGAAGCCCTCGCCGATGGCGAGCGCCGCGGCTCTCTTCTGCAGTCCGGGAAAGAAGTTTCCCTGAACGTGCCGGACGTCTATTTTTTGAAAATCCCCGGTCTTGTCCTTCCATGTCTCGAAACTCATGTCTACGGCTCCTTCCTGAAAAAATCGGACAGACTTTTTTCTCGAATCCATCCTTCCCGAGGCCGCGAAAAGGGCGCTCAAAATCCTCGGGCATGTTCTGAATGCCTGTTTCGGGGGCAATGACGTGATCGGGATCGCCCCTCACCTCGTCATGAACATAATCGCAAACGGTGCACCCGTATTTTTCGTGTTCTTGTAACCCTATCCGTCCCTTCAGCTCAGCACGCTCGCGACCAAAGCGGGAACCTTCGCGAAATCCCCCTCTTCCGGGTTCCAGAGCGATTTCACTTCGTCGTCCACGACAACAAAACCGGCTTCGCTCAGCTTCTCTTTCAGAATCCCGACGCTTTCGCCGCTCCATCCGTAGCAGCCGAATGCGCCCGCTTTCTTGTTCTTGAATTTCAGCGATTTGAGGAACGCGAGCCATCCCGCGACGCTGGAGAGGATGTCGTTTCCGACCGTGGGAGAGCCGACGATAATGGCTTTCGACTTGAAGACTTCGGTCATCACTTCATTTTTGTCCGTCTTTGCCACGTTGAACACCCTGACCACCGTTTCGGGGCTCTGTTTTGCGATCTCGTCGGCAATTTCGTGGGCGAGCCTCGCCGTGCCCTCCCACATCGTATCGTAACAAACCGTGATCTGATCCTCCTGATAGGCGTCGGCCCACTGCGCGTACTTCTCCACGATCTGCAGGGGGTTCTCTCGCCAGATCGCACCGTGGCTGGGCGCGATGATCTCGATGGGAAGGTCCAGACCGACGATCTCGTTAATTTTCTTTGCCACAAGGGGAGAGAAAGGATTGAGGATGTTGGCGTAATATTTCATGGCCTCTTTCATAAGCAGACATTTATTCGCCTTGTCGTTGAACATTTCCCCTACCGCAAAGTGCTGGCCGAAAGCGTCGTTCGAGAACAGGATGTTGTCGCCGGTCATGTAGGTGGCCATCGAGTCCGGCCAATGCAGCATCCGCATCTCGACGAATACGAGCTGCTTGCCGTTGCCGATATCCAGCGTGTCGCCGGTCTTGACCTCACGAAAATTCCAGTTTCGTTTTCCGTACTGCCCCTCGAGGCTCTTTACCGCGTTCGCCGTGCAGTATATCGGCGTTCCGGGGATTTCCTCCAGCAGAGCGGGCAGAGCGCCCGAGTGGTCGACCTCACCATGATTCGCGATGATGCAATCGATCTTTTTCAGGTCGATTTCCCTCTTGAGGTTCTCGACGAACTCGAACCTGTGGGGCGCCCATACCGTATCGATCAGAACCGTTTTTTCTTCCTCAATGAGGTAGGCGTTCTGGCTGGACCCGTTTATGATGGAATAATCGTCACCATGAAAACTGTCCAGCTCCCAATCGATGTAGCCGACCCAGCTGACGTTGTTCTTGACCTGTTTTTTCATGCCTGCACCTCCCACTTTCAAGCGCGGCCCCGGGTACCGGCCGATGGCTGCCTGAGCGTCGCGCGCAATTTCCTTCTCGGGATTCATTGTAGTAGAATCATCCCGATGGTTCGGTGGTTAAAACAACGAAGGAGAGAAGCATGAAGGAATATTGTTCTGCCGCTTTCCGCAACGTTGACGACAAGGAATTCGAGGCCATGTTGGCTTGCCGCTGCATGCGCGAGCGGCGATACGGCAGGGGAGATACGATTTTTCGTTCCGGCGACAGAGTTCATGAGATCGGCGTCGTCCGCTCCGGCAGCGTGCATATCGAAAACAGCGATCTGTGGGGAAACAGAAGCATCTTGGGCAACATAGAGGCCGGTCAGGTGTTTGCGGAGACTTACGCTTTGTGCGGGGAGCCCATGATGGTCGACGCGGTGGCTGCCGAGGAGTCCGTGGTGTTGTTCATCGATCTGCATGTGTTGTTGAACGCCGCAAACTACGGCAAAACGTGGTATCCCAAGCTGCTTCAAAATCTTCTGGCGATCTCCACGCAAAAAAATCTTGTGCTGTCCCAACGAATCTTTTGCACGACGGCGAAGACCGTTCGCGGTCGGCTGTTGACCTACCTGTCGGCCCAGGCGCTGAAGAACGGGAGCAACGAGTTTGCCGTACCGTTCGACCGGCAGCAAATGGCGGATTACCTGAATCTCGACCGCAGCGCATTGTCCAAGGAGTTGTGCCGTATGCGCGATGAGGGAATGCTTGTGTTCCATAAAAACAGTTTCAGATTGATCCGGCTCGGCACGTGAAAGGATAGTCTGTCTCCCTCCGAACCGGGGCGGCCGATATCGGAGAAATATGGCGCCGATGGACACAAAATGCCCCGCTCCCCCGAAACGAGGGCGCGGGGCGCCTGTATTTCCGGCTCGTTCCCTTTATTTCTTCTCCTGCTTGACCGGCCTGACCAGGTTGGCGCTGACCCATCCCTCACGGTCGCCGTGGTCCATCCGGACACGGTACCACTTCATCCCGCTCTCGTTCGTGATCTCCTCCAGAATGGTCAAGGACTCTCCTTTGCGCGCACGCCCGATGATGTTGCCGTCGTCGGAACGATCCGGGGTGGAACGGATACGGACGGAGTTGCCCCAAACGCTGCTCTTGACGGGCTCCATATCCATATCCGGCAGTTCTCCCTTGGCGCCGACGGTTGCCTGGGAAAGATCGGGAGAGGGCGTCTCCTCCTCTATCGGCGCTTGCGGCTCTGCCGTCACGGAGAGGGAGGCGGTCGGGACAGAATTCTCGGAGGCGTTCCGAGACCTCGCTTCCGGTAGGTCGCTTTTCTCGGGGCCGACCTCGGGCACTGCGATCGCCGGCTCCGTGGAGTTCCTTTCCGGCGAGATCGGGGTCGGCAACTCCTGCGTTTGACCGCCCAGCAGATCGTCGATGAAACGATGGAGCGTTTGACGCGCGGTTTGAACCTGTTCGTACTCCAGGATCCCATCTAGGCCGGGGAGCTTTTTCAGGAGGTCGTCGGGCATTGCAAAAACGCCGCCGACCAGGACTATAAGGAGGATGAGCAACACGAATAGGCAACCGCATCCGCTCTTCTCCTCTTTCTCCTTGAGCGGCGGGGCATAGAAGGGGGTGGGGGCGGAGTCGGTCCTCGGGGTGATGTCGAATCCCGCGCCGAACAGAATGTTGGCTCGGGCTGCAGCGTATTCCTCCTCCGAGATGTAGTTCTGCTGCCGAAGTTCGTTGAGTTCGTCCAGTTTCTGTTTGGTCTGATTGTTCATCTGTAACCTCCCGATTATTTGAACAGGCCTTCCAGGCCCTTTTTCAACTCATCTCCGACCCTTTGCTTCAGCTGTTCCTCCATGGAGGGCGCCGGGGGCTCGGGCTCGGAGGAGGACGGAACCGCCTCCTCGGTTTTGGGTTGCTCCTGCACGGGGGCGGGCTGCGGCTTTTTGGGGGCGAGCGCGTCGATCAGAGTGTCGGTGATCTGCTCCTCGATGCGTTTCTTGGGGGCCTCCGTTGTCGGTACGTCGGCACTGGTCGTTGCAGGGGCCTCCTGTCGGGGGCGCGAGGAGGGGCCCACCTTGACCAGGGAGACGGAGGGGAATTCGGCCTTCCCCGAGACCTTGGCCGTAACGTCACGGAAGTCCGCTTCGGCTCCGCCCTGTCGCCCGCCCTGGAGAGCTCCTTTAAGGAGCCCCTCGAATCCGGCCCCCGTCGTCAGCTGCTTGGCGCCGCCCTGCAGCAGGGCGCCCGCGCCGCCAAGGGCTCCCCCGGCCAGTGCGTTGAGCAGCTGGAAGTTGACGTTGCCCTCGAGCATGAGGTACAGGGTCTTGTCGAACTTGATGGTGCCGTCCTCGGCCAATCGAGCGTAACGATAGAGCGGATCGCCGTCGGGCGCGTTCGCTACGGCCCCCTTTTTCAGGATAAGCCGGCCCGTCTGGATCTCCAGGGGGACGGAGACCTTGGTGTAGCGGAGGGCATTGACGCCGTAGAGACGGGTAGCGACGTCCAGTCCCTTGAACCCGCTGACCCCTCCCGGCCCCAGGGTGAATTGCCCGGTTCCGATATAGCCGGGGGCCTTCCCCGCGCTGCCCGAGAGTTTGAGGGAGAGGCTCCCCTGACCCGTGATCTTGCCGCCCAGGCCCCCCGAGGCATCCTGAGCCAATGCGTTGACGTCAACCCCGCTCGCCGTAATGGTGTCGGAGAATTTGAGGGTCTTCAGATCGAAGGTCAGGTTGTTTTTCGCCCTTCCTCCATAGAGGTCGAGCGTACCGTTCGACGACTTGAAGGCATCTCCCTCCAGCGAGAGTGGCAGCCTGACGTTGGACAGTCTGAGGCCGAAGGCCTCGACGGCGGCCGCCGAAAGGACACCCGTTCCTCTGCTGCCCTTCCCCGACCCAGAGAGGTTGAAGGTCAGGTCGGCCTTGCCCTTGATCTGTCCCTTCAAGTCCGGGTAGCCGGCGGTCAGAGCTTCAAGGTCCAGTCCGTCGCCGCGGACGGCGATGTCCGCTGCGACCGATGGGGAGGTCCGTATCGTCCCGGTCGCGGTGAGGGGGGCCCCGCCCACCTCAGCTTTGAAGGCGTTGAGCTTCATCGCCTCTGGGGTGCCCGAGAGGTCGAGCGCCAAATGGGACAATACGGCGCCCTGGGCCGTGACGGCCGGGGACTGTCCCTTGAGGGAGAGCTCCGGAGCCTCCGGGCTTCCCGAAAGCTTCAAATTTCCGCTGAAGGCCCCTTTGAGATCGGCGCCTGAGGCCGCGGCCAAAGGAGCGAGCTCCAACCGGTCAAGGTCGAAGTTCAGGTTGAGTTTTGAGTTCTTGCCGTCGAACGTCGCCGTTCCGGACCCCGACAGGGTCCCCGGACCGCTTCGAGCGGAAAGGGAGGTCAGAGTGACGACCGGTCCCTCCTTTGCGACCTCCGCGGAGATGTCGGAAAGGGCGGCTCCGCTGGCAGCGGCTCTTTCGGCTTTGATGGCGACATTGATCCTGCCGGACTTCAAGAGGTTTCCGCCCAGAGCGGTGGATACCTCGAGGTTCTTCACGCTCACGTTCCCGAGTGCGGAGAGGGCGGGGGAGGTGGCCACGAGGCTGATCTTGGGGGCGGGAAGTTTGCCTTCGATCTTGACTCCCGCGCGGATCTCGCCCTTGAGCTTATAGTTCGCGATATCGGGTACGTAGGCCTTGAGGGAATCCGGCGACATGGAAAGCTGTGCTCTCATGTCGATGGCCGGTGCCTTGGACATCAGCCCCTTTATGGTCCCCGTCAGCTGGATGGGCATACCGTCCAGGGTGCCGCTGCTCTTCTGCAGGGTCAGGACGTCCTTGGCGTAGGCGAAGGACACGGAGGGATTGACCAGCGTATAGCCCTGAGCCTTGAAGGAAGGACTTTGCAGGGTCCCCACCAGGGCGGGGGAGGAGGGGGGGCCCTTGATGCCCAGGGTAGCGTTGATCTTGCCGGCCAGTCCGTATTTTTCGGAATCCGGTATCAGATCGGCGATGCGCGTCACGTCGAGCTCGACCAGCTTGACGGTGAGATCGAGACGCGGGCTCGCCGGCAGGGAGGCGACGGTGCCCTGAATGTAGCCCTGGGACTTCTCGAAGAGGAACTTTCCGTTGACCGTCGCCCTGTCGCTCTTGGCCAGCTTGACCTGCAGCGCGAGGTCGGAGATTCCCTTGCCCTCGAGCTCGATCCGAGGGGCCGAGAGGGATACGACCCCGTTCAGCGCATCGGTCGGCCCCTGAATGTTTGCCGTGAAGTCGGACACCTTCCCCCTCATGCCGGCCAGGGTGGGAAATGTCTTGCCGAGATCCTCCAGGGAGGCGTCGCGTCCCTGGAGCCTGACCATGATGGAGGGACGCTGACCGGGGCGCATGGCGACGGCGAGCTCCCCATCTATGGGGATGCTCAGGACGGAACCCTGAATGTCGTTGAGGGTCAGCCTCTGGTCGGCGTAGCGCAGCTGCGCGCCGAACCGCTCCACGGGGTATCCTCCGAGCTTCGCTCCCTTATAGTCCAAGGTTCCCGAAAGCCGCAGCGTGTCGGAGGTCCCCTTTGCCTCCAGGTCCAGATTGGCCGAGCCGTCGAAGTCCTCCGACTCGAGGAACGCGGGCCAGAGTGCGCTCAGCTCCTTCAGGTCCAGTCCCCGGACCGAGCCCTGAAGGTCCATCGTCGTCGTGCTGTCGGAGGAGGAGACGGGCTGAAGGCCCCCCGTAGCCAGGATTTTGGCCTTGCCGAAGCCGACTTCGGCCTTGTTGATGGACAAAGAGCCGCCCCGGACGTCCAGGTCCGCGGTACCCCGGACCGGGATGCCGTTGACCGTCCCCGCGGCATCGATGGCCATGTCGGTGCCCCGGATGTCCGCCCCCACCTCGTCCACGTCGACGGTTCCCCATCTGGAGGTGAACCGGCTGTTGCGGAGGCTGACGCGATCGATGGGCACCTCGGAGTCCCCTCCGCCCTCGGGCAGATCGATGCGCTGGATCTCCGCGATGAACTGGTCCAGATCCATCGCGATTCCCCCGACGGAGAGCACCGAGAGTCGGGGGGCTCCCCTCAGCAGGGAAAAGAAATTGATTCGTCCGGACAGGGTTTTTGCCGAGAGGATCCTCTCTCCATTGCCGGCGGTCAGGGCGATGTCCGCGAACGTGTATCCCCGGATCGGGTTGCCCCTCACTCCCGCGGCGGAGAGGATCATGCCGGTTCCTTCCTTGACGGCTTTTTGAGCCATATCGAGGACGGATTGTCCGCCGATGTCAATGAACGAGAGGATGGCGGCCGCAATGCCGAGCACGAGGGCGATGCTCATCAGGACGAGGGGAAGCTTGCGCACGCGCCGACGGGGACGCACTGGCGGTTTGGGAGGTCCGTTACGCATGGAGTCCACTTCCTTTCAAAGGTGTCTCGAGAGTTCGTGGCGGGCATGGACGCCGCACTCGTGAACATGCGGGGGCGTATTGTCTCCGGAAAGCCGCAGGCGACCGGGCCCGTTCGATTCGGTGGGTATTGTACGATGAGAGGCTATAAAATCCAACCGCGGTAATCCCTAAATTTATGAAGGAATTGAGAGGGGAGGGGCTCGAGTGGCGGTCGGACAAAAAATCCAAAAATCAGTCGATAATTTTATAAAACTTTCATGTTATATTGTAATAAACTTCAAGGCGATCCTGCACGGACTGCGCCTGGGGATAGGGCGAAGCGTTTTGTGAGGGAAAGGAGGTGCGACAGGGATGAGCTCAATCGGAGCCAACATCAAAGCCCGCCGGCGGGAATTGGGGATGAACCAGGAGGAACTGGCCCGGAGGCTGGGAGTGACGCAGGCCAACATCAGCCGCATCGAGGCCAACGTCAAGGGGCCGAGTGCGGATATGCTTCCCGAGATTGCGGAGGCGCTCTATTGCGATGTCCGAGACCTCCTGGGCGTGGAGCGTGATGGCGCGGCGGACGAGCGCGAACTCGACGGAGGTGCGAGAGCCTTCGTCCTGAAGGCTATGGAGAGCGACCCTCAGCTTGGGATGTACCTGCGCAGCTTTGTCAGAGATTCGGACTCCTACACCGATGAGGACTGGAAATTTCTGGCCACGAGCCTGAAGCTGGCTCTGGGGTATGCCGCGGATGCCATCAAGGCCCGGCGCGTCAGCGGCAATTTTTAGGGCGAACCGGCTTTCCGCGTTCGGACCGGTGCCGAGCGAGGACGACGTTGTGCGGTCGCTGCTGGATGCGACGCTTCCCCTGATGCAGGCCCCTCCGGTCAACCTGGGGGTGATCTGCGAGTGGCTGGGAATAGAGGTCTACACTCAGCCTTGCCATTCCTTTGGGGCGCTCTTCATCGTCCGGGAGGGCAAGGGGATCCTGCTGGTCAACTCCGCCATGGCCCAGGGCCGAGCCCGCTTTTCCATCGCTCACGAGTTGGGGCATCTGCTCCTTCGGCACGACCCCGTCGGTCGCATCGGAGATCCTCGGGATCCCGTCCAGGAACGCCAGGCCGACCAGTTCGCCTCCGAGCTCCTGATGCCCGCCTCTCTGCTGCGGCACGACCGCGACAGCTTGTCCCTGAGCACGCTTTGCCGTCGCTATCGCGTGTCGCAGCAAGCCATGCGAATCCGGCTGGAGCGGTTGGGGTGTGAACCGGTTCCCATGCGGTAGGCGGGCTTGATGGATCCGGGAACGGAATGCCGTAAAGACCTGAATTTTTGGGCACCCCCCTGCACCATCCTCGCGACGGGGAGGGGAGCCCCACACTAAGGAGAGTCGATCGATGCTGTCTGTAGTGCTGTTCTTTTCCTTCCTCGTTCTTTTTCTCCGGATGGGATCGAGCGTCCGTCCCGCCTGTGCCTGCACCACGGTCCTGGTCGGCAGGGACGCCTCCGAGACCGGGGAGGTGCTCGTCGGCCACAACGAGGACAGCGGAGGCCGGTACGTCATGCGCACGCACCTCGTGCCGAGCCTGGAGCGAAGGCAGGGGGGTATCCGTTTCGAGCCCGACATGGCGGAATTGCCCCTGACGGAGGCACGGGCGCGTCTGTTCTGGTCCGAGGCCCGTCCGTTCGTGCCGGACGGCGGGGCCTCGTTCTGTGATTTCTTCGTCAACGGCCACGGTGTCGTTCTGTGCAGCGACAACTGTACGGCCTCTCGGGAGGATCGCCCCGAGCTGACGGACGGCGGGGTCGGCTACGGCATTCGTCGTCTGGTGTCCGAGGGGGCCCGGAGCGCCGCCCACGCCGTGGAGCTCGCGGCCGGTCTGCTGGACCGGTTCGGATATGCCAGCAGCGGCCGTTCCTACCACTTTGCGGACAAAAACGAGATTTGGGTGCTTCAGGTCGTCCACGGCAAACATTATGCGGTGAAGCGCGTGCCGGACGACGAGGTGTACCTCAATCCCAACCACTACACCATTCGGGATGCGGATCCCCATGCGCCGGGGTACGAGGAGCTTGTGGAATACGCGCGCTCCCGCGGCTGGTACGACCCCTCCCGGGGACCTTTCGATTTCGCCCTGGCCTATCAGGCTCCGGACTCGCGCGGCGTGCCGCACAACGTCCACCGCCATGTCCGAGGGCTCTCGATACTTCTCGAGCGGGACATGGAGCATCTGCTTGAGCCTGGTGCGGAGCTGCCCTTCTCGGTTCGTCCCCCGCGTCCCGTCGGGGTCCGAACGGTGAAGAAAATCCTGAGGACGCATTTCGAGGGGACCTCGTCGGACGTCTCGGGGGGTGCGTCGCCGCACTTCATGGCCACGCGTCCGATATGCGCCTCCACGACGCTCGAGAGCAACATTGTCCAGATACGTGAGGAGCCCGAGATGATCCTCATCCACCGAGCTCTGGGACGGCCATGTCTTGCGCCTTACGTTCCCTGGTATTTCGGCATCACCTCCGTACCCCCCGGCTGCGGCGCCTCTGATCCCGAGAAGGCGTTGGCGACGCATTTCGCCGTACCGGCCTCCGATATGGATTGCGCGGACACGCCCTGGTTCCGCCATACGGCCCTGCAGGCTGCAGCCGACATCCTAGGTGGAGCGCGTGCCTCAAAGGTCCGTGAGGGAATCCTGGAGATCGAATCGCGGTTCGGGGAGGAGCTTCTGGACCTCGATTCCAGGGTGCGGGACTGTTTTCGCTCCGATCCCGTCCAGGCCGCGTCCATGCTGAACGGGGCCGTCGAGACGTGGATGGCCCGGGCTGCGGAGGAGATGAAGGCGCTGTATGACGGACTCGGCATCCTGGATGCCGAGCTTGTCGGGGATCTGGATGCGGACGCTTCCGAGGCGCCCTTCGTCCTTCGGGTGAAGGGGGGGGGCGCGGGGCCGAATGCCTCGGAGGTGCTCCTCGACAGGACTTTGTGTGGGCCGCATTACCTGGCTCCGTCGCGCTGGTCCGTGGCCGCCGAGGCGTCGGAGGATGACGGAGGGCTCCGGCTGACCTTCCGGGGCGGAGACTGGTTCAGGACCGCCGTCCCCTGCCTCACCGACCTGTGGATCGCCCTGGAGGACCGGTCCGGGACGCGGCGTGCCGCACGCGCTCTGGTCCACATTCGCAAGAGTTCCGCCCAAGTCGCTCGAGCGGGCGGGGGGCGGTCGGCGTGCGATTGCGCATAGCCGACCTCGGCCTTTCGGTCGGAACGATGCGTTCCGGCCCTCGCGGGGCCATAACCGACGTTCCGGGGGTTCGGGTCGGCCATTGCACCCTGGACGCCCCCGATAGGGGCGTCCACACGGGCGTGACCGCCGTGGTGCCGGCGCCGGGCAGCCTGTTTCGGGAGAAGCTCGCGGCGGGGGTGGCGGTCTTCAACGGCTTCGGAAAGAGCATGGGGCTGATTCAGCTTCAGGAGAAGGGGACGCTCGAGACGCCTATCGTTCTGACGGGCGTCTCGAGCGCCGGCGCCCTCTATGATGCCCTGTTCCGCAGAGCCATGGAGGAGCATCCCGAGATCTGCGCGACGGATGGCAGCGTCAATCCCGTGGTGTGCGAGTGCAACGACAGTTTCCTGAACGATGCCCGCCAGGCGCGGCTGAGTCGGGAACATTTGGACTCGGCCATCGATTCCGCTGCTGCGGACTTCGCCGAGGGGGCTGTCGGAGCGGGGCGGGGCATGTCCTGCTTCCATCTCAAGGGAGGGATCGGCAGCGCTTCGCGGCTTGTAGCGCTCTCCGGGCACGATTTTGTGGTCGGGGCGCTCGTCAACGCCAACTTCGGGAGGATGGAGGATCTGATTCTTTCCGGACGTCGAGTCGGGCCCCAACTGAGGGCGTTGACGGAGGCGGCCCCGGACAGGGAGAGCGGGTCGGTCATCATCGTCCTGGCAACGGATGCTCCTCTGGATTCGCGTCAGCTCGCCCGCCTGGCCCGGCGCAGCTTCATCGGAATCGGAAGAACGGGCTCCTCCGTGGGGGACGGCAGCGGGGACATCGCCTTGGCCGTGTCGACCTCCGCGCGGATTCCCCATAAGGCCCCTCCCGGAGGGACGATCGCCCTTCGCGTTCTGCACGAGGACCACATCGACCCCTTCTTCAAGGCGGCGGTGGAGGCCACGGAGGAGAGCGTGCTGAATGCGCTTGCCGCCGCGGAGGACCTCAGAGGGCGCGACGGACACCTGAGACTGGGGCTGGCCGGACTTCTCCCCGGCCTCGAGGGCGTTTGATCCGTGGCGGCGAGCGCCTGTCGCGGATCGGATTTTGTCGTCGGATTCGCATTCCTCCGCCGTCGTCCCTTGCCCTGAGGGACTTTTTGAAATATCCTGTATGGACGAACTTGAGGTGCGGTTCCTTTCTCTTTGGGGCAGGAAATCGGTTTCTCCATGAATCTGTGTCGTCGGGGAATGGTGGATGTTCATGACTGTGCAGCTGGTACGACCTCGCTTCAAGTGGATTACCGTCAGCCTCCTGTTTTTTGTCGCCGGCGTGTACCTCTATTATCGTCACATGTGGATTCAGGATAGGGATGCCGTTCTGAGGTCCATCGACGATCGCCTCGCGGTCGCCGCGGATCTGGTGCCGTTGCTCCTGTCCCCGGATTTTCACGACAGGGCCGTGGCTCCCGGATCGATTGCGCTCGAGGAGGAACTCCTCAATCGGCAACGGATCAACGAATTCGTCGGGATTCAGGGGCTGCGCTACGCCCAGACTCTGGTGCGATCCGGGGGCAGGTTCTATTTTTCCGCCCCTACCGTGAGCAAGAAAGAGGCGAGGGAGCGGGGCTCATGGTATTTCTATCCTTACGACGACATTCCCGAACCCCTGGCCCGGGTCTATGATTCCGGGCAGGCGTCCTATCTGAGCTACGAGGATCAATGGGGGGAATATCGCTCTTTGTGCAAGCGCTTCTCCAGTCCCGGCGGCGTTCCGTACCTGGTGCTTGTCGATGTCGGCAAGGGAACGGTGCGACACCTCCTGGCGCAAACCTTTTTCAAGCCCCTTCTTTCGGCGCTCTATATCCTTCTGATCATGTCTCCGCTGGGGTGCATCCTATGGGTGATGGGCCTGGACCTCCGGGATGCCAACGCAAGGCTGGAGGCCGCCAACGCGGGTCTATCGAAACGGCTCGATGCCCAGCGCGACTGGCTCTTTGATGTCGAGTCCGCAATCCGGGAGGGGCAGGACAGGCTGGAACAGGTGCAGGAGCTGCATCAAAACAGCCTGGCGGGGCTCTTGACGTTTGACGGCGAGGGACGGATCACGGAGATCAATCAGGCGGCCCTCGACATCCTGGGTGCGGAACATCGGGAGGGGATCAGCCTGGCCGATTTCGGCGGCCCCTTCTTCTGGGACCGTCTCTCGCGCCGGATCCAAAATGCGGAAATTGAGAACGAGGACAGCTTTTCGGAGGAGATCGGCATCCACAAGATGGACGGGACGCCCTCGATCCTGCTGATGCGCGTCGGCATGGCGCCTCGGGAGGAGGGAGACGTCCAACCCCTCTACTACGCTTCCTTCGTCGACATCTCCGAGTTGAAGAGCAGCCAGGAACAGCTGTCCTTCATGGCCTGTCACGATGTCCTCACGGGGTTGTTGAACCGCTCGGGACTGCGGCAGGTTCTGGCCGACAAGGCGGAGCTCTATGGCCGGTCGCCGACCGTCTTCGTCCTTGCCGTCCGCGATTTCAAGCGCATCAATGCGGCGCTCGGCGTCAGCACCGGGGATTCCGTCCTGGTTGAACTGACCCGTCGGCTCAGGGGGACGATGGCCCCGAACGAGGAGTTGGCCCGCCTGGGGGGCATGGAGTTCGCCGTGGTCTCCTTTGACGTCGTCGACTCCGAGGAGTCGGAGGCGGCGGCGCATCGCCTCTTGAGCGCCCTGGAGGAACCCTTCCTGGTTGACGACCGAAAGTTCATGTTGTCCGGAAGCGTCGGAATCATGATGCCCCGCGACAACGGGACGATCGACGAGACGATCTCCGGGGCGGCCCTCGCCGCCGCCGAGGCCAAGCGGAGGGAGCGAAATTGCGTCCTCTTCTTCAGCGATCGCCTGAGGACGCGCAACGTCAACTCCATCGAGATGGAGAACTGGCTGCGTGACGCAATTTTTCAGGAGAGCTTCAGGATCGTATTTCAGCCGATCGTGGAGATTCGAAACCGACGGGTGCGCGGCGTCGAGGCCCTGGTGCGCTGGGTCGGACCCAACGGCAGGCCGATGAGTCCCGAGGACTTCATCCCCATGGCCGAGGAGACCGGGATGATGCAGTCCCTGTCCGCGCTCCTTTTCAGGTTGACGGCCCAGGAATTTCTGAAGCTCCAGCGGGCTGTTCCGGACATCTACCTCAGCCTGAACGTATCCCCCGTGCTCTTCCGGGACAACCTCGTCGAGTCCATGCTGCGGGATTTTATCGAGAAAAGAGGAGTTTCTCCCTCAGACGTCCTTCTCGAGATCACCGAGACGGCGCTCATCGCCGACATGGAGAACTGCCGAGGCGCTTTGGTGCGCCTGACGGACAAGGGCTACACCATGGCCATCGACGATTTCGGGGTCGGCAACTCCTCCATATCCTACCTGCAGAATTTCCCGGTCAGAAAACTCAAAATCGACAAGTCCTTCGTCCAGAGGATCGGGTCCCACGAGGAGGACTGGACCCTCATCCGCGCCATTCTGCGCATGAGCGAGGTGCTCCGGGTCGACGTCGTCGCGGAGGGCGTCGAGACGGAGGAGCAGGAGCGCCTTTTGGGCGAATTGGGTTGTCCCCTGGGTCAGGGCTACTTGTATTATCGTCCGATGGACCTCGAAACGTGTCTGAAGGCCCTTGGTGCCCGTGAAGCGGGAGATACGGATGTCTAGAGAACGGCGTTCCATACTTCCTCGGCGCCTCTCCCCGAGGAAACTGGTGTCCCTGGGGCCCAAAGGGTTGGCGGTATTCCTGGCGCTTCTGCTTCTGGGGATCACTATCGAATATTGGGAGAAGCGCACCGGCGACTTTCTGGAGGGGACCGTCGCGACCGTCGTCGACGGAGACACCTTGGTGGTGGACGTGTCGGGGGATCATCGAAGGGTTCGTCTGATCGGGGTCGATACGCCCGAGACGGTCCATCCCCGCAAGCCCGTCCAGTACTATGGGCGCGAGGCCAGCGACTTCACCAAGCGGTCGCTCCTGGGGCGTCGCGTATGGCTGGAGTACGACGTCGCGCCTCTGGACCGTTACCGGCGGCACCTGGCCTACGTTTGGCTGGAGGAGCCCGGAAGGAGCGAGGAGGCCGTGCGGCGGGGGATGTTCAATGCCCGTCTGCTGCTGGAGGGGTACGGACGCCTCCTGACCGTTCAGCCCAATGTGCGTCATGCCGACCTGTTCACGGTCTTTCAAACCGAGGCACGGACGGCGGGGCGCGGCTTGTGGGGTCTAAAACGCTGAGCTTCCTGGCTGCGGGCGGCGATCATTCCCCTTTTCTCAGGGCCCTCTCGGGACGCCGGATCCTGGGCGTCAATCCCCCTGTATGCGATTTCGCCTGGTTCGACCTCTGGTCCAAGCCCGTCGGCCTGCTGAGCCTGATGGGGTGGCTGCGGTCGCGCGGAAATCGCGTGGAGCTGATCGATTGCCTTTACGAGGCCCGGACCGCACCCCGAACATTCGGCCGCTGGAAGGTCGCTCGGGAGCCCCTCCGGAAACCCGGCCCCCTGGCCCACATTCCACGCCGCTACTGGCGCTTCGGTCTGGGAGAGGAGGCGTTCCGGCGGCGGCTCGCCGACGTGGAGCCGCCGGACCTTGTCCTGGTCACCGGGGCGATGACCTATTGGTATCCCGGAGTCCGTTCCGTGATTCGTGCATTGAAAGAGGCCTTTCCCTCCGTTCCGCTCCTTCTGGGAGGGGCCTATGCCCGGCTTTGTCCGGAGCATGCATTGAGCTCCGGCGCCGACCTCGTGCAGACGGAACCGCTGCCCCTGTCCTTGGGGGGACCCGCGATGGACCTCTACGACCGACCGGAGTACGGGGTGCTCATCACCTCCTGGGGGTGTCCCATGCACTGCAGCTACTGTGCGGCTCGAGTGCTCTGGGGCGCTTTTCGGGAGCGTCCCATGGAGGAGGTCCTGAAAGATCTGGGCGAACAGATGGGCCTCCTCTCCATGACCGACCTCGCATTTTACGACGATGCGCTGCTCGTGAACCCGGAACGCCGTTTCTATCCTCTCTGTGCCCACATTCGTGGACACTTTCCCAAGCTGCGTCTGCACACGCCCAACGGGCTCCACGTCGCCCGCCTGGACGAGCGCTGCTGCTCCGAGCTCTTCGAGACGGGGTTTCGGACGATACGTCTGAGTCTGGAGGGGGTGGATGCGTACACTCGAGGCCAGAGCGCCGAAAAGGCCGGGGCCCGGGACTACGAACGGGCGGTCTGCAACCTGCTCCGGGCCGGTTACGTCGAAGAGGACATCGAGACCTATATCCTCGTGGGGCTTCCCGGCCAGGACCTCCGCGATGTGGAGCGGGCCGTCGACTTCGTCCTGGCCCTGGGCGGATACCCCAAGTTGGCGGAGTTCTCGCCCATCCCCGGAAGCCTTCTTTTTGGGGAGGCTCTGAGGTTGACGCCGGAGATCGGCAAGGAACCCCTGCTGCAGAACAACACCCTATACGCCCCTTACGTCGCGCGGACGATGGCTCCGGAATCGCTTCAGTCGCTTAGGGATCGGGCACGACGCCGTTCGTCCGACGGGATGGAGGATGGGTAATTTTACTTATTTCTCAAAAAGCATTGACTTTGGAAATGAATACCTCAATAATTATAGGGATGGACATTAAGTCTTAACAGGAGGGAGACCTGTCGGTCTTCCTCCTCTGAGTTTTCGGGGCCGGATGACCGCCGTTTTTGTGAAGGATGGGGCGATGGACCCGGTTTATTTTCGGAGGAATACTGGACGCTTATGAGCAATTTTTTGAACGAGAAGGATTTGAAAAAGGACGAGCTCGAGAGGGACGAATACCGGGAATTGGAGAGCTACGGCCGGGACGACGAGGGCGTTGAGGACGGGTTCGACGCCTACGGCCTGAGGGACGAGCTCACTCGGGCGATCGAAAAGAAGGGGTTCGATGCCCCAACTCCCGTACAGCGCAAGGTGCTGGCGTCGGATTGGCGCGGGCGCGACCTGATCGTGAGGGCCCGGACGGGGTCGGGAAAAACCCTGGCGTTTCTGCTGCCCCTGCTTCAGGACATGCGGGCTTCGGAGCGCACTCCGCACCTTCTGGTCTTGGCACCGACGCGCGAGTTGGCTCAGCAGACCGCCCGAGAGGCGGAGTGGTTGGTCCGTTACCTTGACGTCTCCGTCGTCTCCCTGGTGGGGGGATTGGAGATGTCCCCCCAGCTTCGGGCTCTGAGGGAGGGCGCGGCGATCGTGGTTGGGACCCCCGGGCGCACGCGTGATCACATCGAGCGCGGCAGCCTCAGGACGGAAAACATCCGGTGCGTCGTCCTGGACGAGGGCGACCAGATGCTGGACATGGGGTTCCGTGAGGAGCTGGAGGCCATTCTGGATGCCCTGCCGAATGAACGCCGCACCTGGCTCTTCTCCGCGACGATGCCGCCCGAGGTCCGAGCCCTGGCGAATCGCTACCTCGAAGACCCCATGACCCTGACTCTGGTCGAGGAGGGCGAGCAGCACGAGGACATCCTCCATCGGGTGTACATGATTCCCTCTCGCCGCCGCTTCGAGGGGCTGGTGAACATCCTGCTCTGGGAGCACCCCAAGCGCAGTCTGATCTTCTGCCACACCCGTATGGAATCCATCGAGATCGCTCAGCGGCTTCAGGACGAGGGGTTCAATGCGGCTGCGCTGCACGGCGATATGACCCAGCGCGAACGCAACGCCGTTCTGGCCTCCTTCAAGTCGGGTTCCATGCCGTGCCTCGTGGCGACGAACGTCGCCGCCCGAGGGCTGGACGTGGAGGGAGTGACCCACGTCGTTCAGCTGGGGCTTCCCGACGACAGGGAGACCTTCGTGCACCGCAGCGGGCGTACGGGCAGAGCGGGACACGAGGGGACGAATCTGATCCTGCTCTCTCCGGTCGAGGCGGGGCGTTTTCGCACCATGCTGCGCTCCACACAGATGCAGGTCGAGTGGCAGGATGTCCCCAGCCTGGAACGTATCCACGCGGTCCAGCGTGAGGTAGCCGAGGAGAAGCTGCTCTCCGCGCCCCTGGATGCGGAGTATGCGGCGTACCTGAGTTGGGCGGAGGATCTGCTGGAGCGGGCCGAGCCCAAGGTTTTGGTCGCCAAGCTGCTGGGAGCACTGAACTCCCGGACGGCAAAGGGATACAACATCAGCACCGACCTGGAGCGAGAGCGCGATCGGCGCAGCCGCGGCTCCCGGGGCGATTACGCGCCGCAGACGAGCCGGCGCCCGGGAGCCAGGCCCAAGGGCACGATGACGCGCATGCGCAGCAGTCAGGGCGGAGCACGTGACGTGGGACGCATTCTGAACGCGCTCTGTACGGCGCTGAAGGTGGAGCGGGCCGAGGTAGGAGCCATCCGCCTGAGGGACGATCACGTCATGGTCGAGCTGTTGCCTCTGGCCCTGGCCCGTCTGGAGCAGGGGCGCGCCGGACTGGCCCGGTGGGGACTCTACCCCGAGGAGGAGCCGCGCTACGATCGGGGCCGCCGAGGGGCCGAACCCAGAAAACGCTACGGCCGTAGCGGAAGGGACTGATTCGAACGGGGGGCGATGGCGCTTCCCCGTTTTTTCTTTGCCGGCCGGCGCGGTAAAGACTCAACCTTTTAGGCATCCGAGTCGGTTTAGGGACGGCCGGCGTGAGGTTCAATGAGGCATCGAGCCACAGCCGAAGGCAAAGCGCGTCTTGACGAGGCCGATTCTTTGAGCAATAATACGGTGCTTGGGGACGAGATATACGGTCTCCTGCGGTCGTTCTTGATTTTGGGGTGTAGCCAAGCGGCAAGGCAGCGGACTTTGGCTCCGCCATCGTTGGTTCGAATCCAGCCACCCCAGCCAAAAATTACAAACGATGGAAAGCAGGGGGGAGGCCCCCTTGTTTTTTGTTTCGGAATGGCGAGGTGGACGGACGAGATGGGTTTGCGCTTGGGCATTCTCGTTATGGCTGCGGGAAAAGGCACTCGGATGAGGAGCGGGCTTCCCAAGGTGTTGCATCCGATCCTGGACGCGCCGATGCTGGGTTATCTCCTTCGAAGCGTGCTGGGATGCGGGGCCGATGAGGTGGCCGTCCTGGTGGGCAGCGGAGGGGAGCAGGTCGAGGAATACCTCCGCAGCTTTCCTGATGTGAAGACCCTATGGCAGCGGGAGCAGCTGGGCACGGGGCATGCCGTGAAGGTGACGCGTGACTGGTGGGAGCGATTCGACTCCCTGCTCGTGCTCAACGGCGATCTTCCGCTCCTGAGGCCGGAGACCCTGAACGATCTTCTGAATCGTTGTCGGAAGGACCCTGCCGACGGAACTCTTTTGACCTTCGATGCGTGCAATCCCGATGGATACGGACGTGTCGTGCGTTCTCCCGGCGGAGTGCGGATCGTGGAGCACAAGGATGCCTCGGACGAGGAACGTTTGGTCAGGGAGGTCAACGCGGGTTGCTACTTCTTCGCCACCGCCTCCCTGGCGCGGGTCATCGACAGGATCGGCAACGACAACGCACAGGGCGAGTACTACCTTCCCGACGTCATCTCCCTGATGACTGGAGAAGGGATGCGCGTTCGCGCGCTCCCTATGCCCGAGGAGGAGATGATGGGCGTAAACACTCAGGCCGAACTGGCAGGGGTGACGAGGATCCTCCGCGACCGCATCGCTTTGGGGTGGATGGAGCGGGGAGTAAGGATTATGGATCCCTCCGCCGTGTGGATCGGGCCCGATGTCGAGCTGTCCCCCGGGGTCCGGGTGATGCCGAACGTTCAGATATGGGGACGTACCCGGGTCGGCGAGGACTGTTTCATCGGTCCGGGCTGCATCCTGACCGACGCCGTCCTGGGCCGGGACGTCGTCCTGATCGCGAACGTGGTCCTGGAGAACAGCGAGCTGTGCGATGCCGCCAAGGCGGGGCCCTTTGCCTATATCCGGGAGGGGTCTCGCCTGGAGTCTCGGGCCTTCGCCGGAAAGTTCGTGGAGTTGAAGAAGACGACGGTGGGACGCAACAGCAAGGTCCCGCACCTCTCGTATCTGGGCGATGCCCGGCTGGGGGAGGACGTCAATATCGGGGCCGGGACCATAACCTGCAATTACGACGGCAAGAGCAAGCACCCCACGACGATCGGCGACCGTTGTTTCGTGGGCTCGGACACCATGTTCGTGGCTCCCGCGACGATGGGGGACGACGCCTCCACCGCCGCGGGTTCCGTGATCACCGAGCCCGTCCCCGAGGGCGCTTTGGGCGTGGGGCGAGCCAGACAGCGCAACGTCGAGGGCTGGACGTCCCGTAGGAAGAAGCTGGAACGACAGGGAGGCTGAGAACCGTGTCGGGTTTGAAGGATCTCAAAATTTTCTCGGGAACGGCGCATCCGGATTTTGCCAAGCGCATCTGCAGTGAGCTGGGAGTTCGGCTTTCGGCGGCCCGTCATTATCGTTTTTCGGACGGAGAGATCGGTCTGTCCATCGACGAAAGCGTTCGTGGGGCGGACGTCTTTGTCGTCCAACCGACCTCCTCGCCGACGAACGACAATCTGTTCGAGCTTCTGATCATGATCGATGCTTTCAAGAGGGCCTCCGCCAGCCGCATCAACGTGGTGGTTCCCTACTTCGGCTACGCGAGGCAGGATCGCAAGAGCAAGCCGCGCGAGCCGATCACCGCCAAGCTCGTCGCCAACCTTCTGACCCAGAGCGGTGCGGACCGCGTCATCACGGTGGACCTGCATGCGGGACAGATCCAGGGATTTTTCGACATCCCCGTCGATCACCTGACCGGAATGCCCCTTCTCGCCTCCTACTTCAAGGAAATGCTGGAACCTGAGTTGCAGCGCGGCGAGGTCGTCGTGGTCTCGCCGGACGTCGGGGGCGTGGTGAGGGCGCGGCGCTTCGCGGTCATGCTCAAGACGGATCTGGCGATCGTCGACAAGCGGCGCTCCTACGAGGTGGCCAATTTCTGCGAGGTCATGGATATCATCGGCGAGGTCAAAGGAAAGACGGCCGTCCTGGTGGACGACATCATCGACACGGCGGGGACGATCTGCAACGCCGCTGCGGGGCTGAAGGAGCGCGGATGCCGGACGGTCTACGCCTGCGCCACTCACTCGGTGCTCTCGGGGCCCGCGATGGACCGTATTGCCAAGTCCGACATCGAGAAGCTGGTTTTTTCCGATACGATCCCCCTTCAGGAGTCCAAACGTTCGGACAAGGTGCTTCAGCTGTCCATCGCGCCCCTGTTTGCGGAGGCCATCCTGAGGGTGCACAGCGACCGTTCCGTCAGCAGTCTGTTCGACCGGTGAGGTCCCTTCGTTTTTTCAGGGGCTTCGTCTTTCGGGGCTTTTTTTTAGGGCTGTTCCCTCGCCGGCCCTGCCGCGGGGAAAGCGATTATAGAGCATCAAGAAGGAGTTGTGGTGAATGTCTGAGCGAGTAACGTTAGTGATGGAGCCCAGAGCAAAAAGCAGCAGAGGGGAGAACCGGCGTCTGCGCAAGGCCGGTTGGACGCCCTGTGTCTTTTATGGCCCCGAGGTGGCGGAGCCCGTGATGGGCAAGATTGCATCGAAGAGCCTTGAGCGTCTTATCGCCAGGGGACGCTGGGAGGCGACACGCCTGACGGTCAAGCTCCCCTCCGGCGAGGAGGAGATGTGCATCATCCGCGAGGCCCAGCGCGATCCCTTGACGGGCGATCTGGTCCACATCGATCTTCTTCGGCTGATTCGGGGCCGTAAGATCTCGGTCAAGGTCCCCGTGAGGATTCAGGGGCGCGAGAACTCGCCCGGGCTCAAGGATGGCGGCGTTCTGGAAAGCGTGCACGAGCTCGAGATCGAGAGCGTGCCGATGAGCATCCCGGAGAGTATCGATGTCGACGTCTCCGCCCTGACGCTTGGAGAGGCTCTGCACGTCCGGGATCTCTCCGTGGACGAGAACGTCACGCTCCTGGCGGACCCGGATGAGGTTGTTGCCATCATCGTGGTCCCGAGGGGCGTGGAGGAATCCTCCGGCGAGGAGGAGTCCGCGGAGGTGGAGGTCGTCGCCAAGGGGAAGGCGGCCAAGGCCGACGAGGAAGAGGCCTAGTAGTTAAGCAGACGACCAGCTCTTTTCGGCCCCTGTTTTTGGGCCGAAAATGCTGTGTCGGTCGCTTATGCCGCTGCGCGGCACAGTTGTCGCGCAGTCGGCGGGGTCAGACGACCAGCCCTTTTCGGCCCTTGTTTTTGGGCCGAAAATGCTGTGTCGGTCGCTTATGCCGCTGCGC
>NZ_RQYL01000029.1 GCF_003860125.1 Fretibacterium sp. OH1220_COT-178
GCGGGTAGTCGCAAAACTCCGTAACGCCGGCGACCCTGTCCCCCTGTCCCAGATCGAACAGGATCTCCGTCCCGACCGGCGACAGGGAGACGATACGGGCCGGGGCCGCGGAGGCGGAGGCAACGAACAGGAGCAGCAAGGATAGCGCAACATAAAAACGCCTATGAACACGCATCAAGAACATGAAATCCCTCCTTGTCTGTTGGAGCTCTACTCGGGAAACAGGTGCCACCGCTCTCAAACGGGACTTTTCCATTCTATCATTCAAACTTCTGCTTCTATCGGTATGTTTTTGAAAAATTTCAATGTCGGAAAAAACGCAACTATGCTGTCCCACAAAGCAGGTGATGCCTCTTGGGTGATATGCCATATATAAGCAGACAAATTGTTAGGTGGAGGTAAGCGGATGTCTAAGGTCTCGCCAAGATACACGGAGGACTTCAAGAAGAGTATCGTCAGTTTGTATCACAATGGGAAGACACAAAGGCAGTTGCACGAGGAATACGGTGTATCTCCAAACACTTTGGCTCGTTGGATCAAAGCCTATTCGGAGGTCAAACTCGACGACAATACCGTCATTACTGCCAAGCAGGTCAAGGCTCTACAGAAGCGCAACGCCTTGCTCGAAGAGGAGAATCTCATCTTTAAAAAAGCGATTGCCATATTCATGCCACACTCAAACAAAGATTAGAGGCCATCCATAAACTCCGAAACGAGCATTCCATCAAGACCCTGTGCCGGGTACTTAGAGTCAATCGGAGTTCTTACTACAAGCATTTTTTCAGTCCGGCCGCACCCAGGCCCCTCGAAAATCAGGATATCCGCGGGAAGATTCTCAGTCTTTACACCCGCTCGGACAAACGGCTCGGTGCTCATAAAATGTGTTGTCGCCTCAAGACGGAATATGGCATAAAGATCAGCGTGGGACGAGTGTACCGCCTGATGCGGGGAATGCAGCTGCCCAGAATGTCGACAGAAAAACCACCGTTTACGCACCGACATCCGCAGCAGGACAGCGCCCCTTGCAGGAACATCTTTAAACAGCAATTCAATCCTCAGGAGCCTGATCGCGTCTGGGCGAGCGATATCACCTATGTCCGCACGGATAAAGGGTTTCATTACATTTGCGTTGTTCTGGATCTTTTTTCGCGAAAAGTCATTGCGTGGCGTGTCAGCTGCAAAGCGGACACATAATTCGTAGTGGACACGGTGGAAGAGGCGCATCTCAAACGGGGGCAGCCGCAGTCGGTGCTGTTTCATTCTGACCGGGGACCTCAGTATACCTTGGAGCAATTTCGACGCTTTCAATTTCGACGCTTTTTGGATGAGCGCAACATCGTGCAGTCTTTCTCTGCACCGGGCTGCCTGTACGATAATGCGGTTGTGGAGTCCTTCTTCAAATTTTTCAAGAAAGAGGAGCTGAACCGGAGGCGTTTTCGTAACCAGGGGGAACTCAAGCGTTCCGTATTTGTGTCCATCGAGGGCTTTTACAACCCCAAGAGGCTCCATTCCGCCAATAGCAATCTCTCTCCAGACGAAAAGGAGGCCGTGTTTAAAAAACAGACATCTCTCCTTCCTTGATTGCTTCGCTTTTTGTGTCCGTTTTCTTGACTATGGTCCAGTCAACGACGCCCACGGCGGCAGCTCGTTCCGGTTCAGATCCACGCTCGACACCCCTTTCCCTGTCCCTTGTCCTGACGATCCGCTCCACCTTGTCCAGCACTTCCCGGCTCAGGCGGTTGACGGTATTCCCCAGTTCCATCATCGAGGCTTCGTCCAGCCCCGTCACCGCGCTGAAGTTCAAGGCCTCGGCCTCTCTGGGATCCAGTCCGCACCGCACCAAAAGATACCAAGTTATGCAGCTATAGGCAAACTCTTTAGAATTTTCTCTATTTACTGCATCGCCATTGTACAGGGCAAAACGATTTTTTTCAAGGTCCTCGGACATGTTTTTTGCCATGCCCTGAAGGAGGTGGGACAGACCGAGAGGGTCGGGCTCGACGCCGCAGCTCGCGGCCAGGAGCTCTGCCGTGCTCCGGGCCTCCTCCGGACGGACCCGCCAGATGTAGGGAGGCGCGTCGTTCTCGTGCCCTCTGGCGGGGTGCGTATCGCCCACGTCGAAGACATGCCGCAGGGCCTCTCCATCCAGCAGCTTGATGCTCTTCTGTCCTTTGTTGACCCATCGGTGGAAGCGCTTGTTCCACAGGTCCATTTCGGCGCAGGCTGTGGCCTCCGGGCGCTGCTTGTAGATGAGAAGCTGGTCCTGAAAGGCATACTTGTGGTTCCGAGCCGCGCAGGTCAGGAACGCCGCCCAGGCTTCCTCGCTTGTTCGAATCTCTTGTTTGACTTCGTTAAATTTCCGTATCGTCTCCCGAAGCGTCGTCTCCGCCATGTTCAGCGCTCCTGTTCCCGCTCAGGATTACGGCGTCCCCGTTCCCGGGCCGGGGCCGTTCGGCCCTCCACGCGAAGGAAATACGCCCGGTACGGCTCGGCCTTGCCGAGCTGAATCGTACCCCTCGGGCCGAAGACGAAGTTTTCCGCCGTCTCCCGGGCATACCGCTCCCAATTCCGGTAACGGTATTTCGCCGCGAACTCCCCGGCCGTCATGTTCCTGCGGCGCATCTCGGGTCCGTTCCGCTCCAGCGCCGACCGGACCTGACCGGCCGTATGTCCCGTCACCCGCATCCGGATCCCTATCATCCCGTCCACCTGCGAGCAGTCCATCGCACCGCCGAAACGACCGGCGATGTCCTCGTAATGCCTCCAATACGCCCCGTCAGGGTCGCACGTCTCGTACTCCGTACCCCCGAGCAGATCCCGGACCTTCCTCATCGCCGCAGCCGCCCTCACGCACCGTATCTCCTTCCCGACGGCCTCCAGCTCCAAAAGCGCTTTTCCGCACAAGCCTCCCTCCGCCTCGACCAGACACGTCGGAGGGTAGCTCCCATCCTCACGGCGGTGTTGGGGCTTGAAGTTGCCGAACGGCGGCAGCCGATGGGCATGGACGGCGCCCGAGAGCTTCGGGTCCCCATAACGCTCGTTCAGGAGCTTCGTCAGCCTGTTGGCCGCCTCTCGCTCCATTTCGGGGTCGTCCCCCGACTTCGGCACGGTCAGGATGGCCTGAAAGCTGCCCGGAGAGGATTCGACGACACAGGCGGGACGGTAGCCGTCTTCCTTGAGCTGTTTCAGTTTCTCCGAGGTCAGGTCGTCGACCAGGATGTGGTGCCTGTCCCGGCTCAGGGGCACGACGTTGATGTTCTTCCGGTTTCGGGCGTACCGCTCCAGAAGCCACAGCCTGTCCCGAACCTCCTCTGCCGTCCTGCCGTCCAGCCCGCCCTTGTCCCGGTCCAGGATGAACGCACGGCTCCCGTCCTCGCGGAACTCCGTCACGACGATACGGAAGCGCTCGGCCCCGACGGCCTCGGCATAGCGCCCGAAGATCTCCGTCTTTGCCCGAAGCCCGCCTCCCTCTTCCCGGTTCATCCTTCTTTCCTCCTCGACCGCCTTACCCAGGTCCGGATTGGAGATCTTCAGCCCGTGCCGGGCGGCCGCCCTCACGCAGAGCCTGCGGTATTCCTCGTCCGTCCCGTTGATCCGGACGCTTCCCCATTTCTGGCAGGCCAGCTGCATGGCCGCAAGGATCGCGGCCTCGTCGCGGTCGTTCTTCAGCACGATCCGACGCCCGCAGTCGATGAAATCCGCATGGCCCGGACGGCGGCAGTAGGCGACGGCAAACGCGGACCTCACGGCAGCGTAGTCCCGGATGTCGGCGGACCGGGTGCTCTCCGGAACGCCCCTCCGTTCTCCCGTCAGGACCGCCCGGCCGGGGTACCGGTAGTGCAGGAACGGCCCCTCGTCATCCAGGGCCTCGAGCCAGCGTCGGAAGCCGGGGAAACGCCCCTTGAAGCCAAAACCTTCCCGAAGCTCGGCCGTCTGCCGGCGGTGCTCGTCCCTCAGGTCCAGCTTCTCGGCCAGGTGACGCGCCGCCAGAAGGCTGCGCCGCTGGTTCAGTTCCCTCCCTCTGCCCCTCCAGCTGCCGCCCCTCCACAGAGACTCGCGCTCCGCCCTCTGCGCCCGCCACAGCCTCTCGCGCTCCTGCCTCTGGGATGCCTTCAGCTCCCGGAGCCTCCAGCTCCGCTCCTCCATACAACGGCGTCTCTGCTGTACGTAAGCCCGCCAGGAGCGCTCCACCTCCGGCTCCCCGGCAATGCGGTCCGCAGGGCGTTCCCGAAGCTCCGCCGGCTCCACGCCGTACGCACGAAACTCGCCCAGACGGGTGACCAGGCGCGAGAAACTGCATGCACGGTCCGCCTGAGACGTCTTGACGAACGCATCCCCGATCCGCAGGACCGCCCCGCTTCCCTTCCGCTCGAAACGGATGCCCTCCACGGCCAGCCGCTCATGCAGCTCCGCCCAGCTCACGGCCCTCAGGAGGATGGGGGCAGCCGTCTCCCTGGCGATGCGCTCCGCGCTCTTCGTCCCGGTGTGCGCCTCGATGTCGCGAGCCTTCTGAGACATCCCAGGGATTTTTCTCCCCCTCTTCTCGACGATGTCGCCCTCCGGCGTAACGAAACAGCGCCCGGATTCCTCGACCTCCCAGCCCTGCGCCAGCTCTATCCTCCGTGCCGCGCGCTCGAGGGCCTTGTACGTCCAGTTTCCGGCGGGTTGAATGGCCCGCCCGGTCTCCGGGTCGATGCGGTTCACCGCAACGTGGACATGGAGGTTCCGCGTATCGCCCTGCAGTGCCCAGAGGGCCTGGCAGTCCCCGAGGTCCAGTTCGCTCAGGGCGATCTTCACGGCCTCGTCGGCCTGTTCACTTGTGGGTATTTCCATCTCGCGCCAGGAGAGGATGAAGTGGAAGGCCGGGTCCTTGCATCGGACGTTTTCCGTCGCAAGCGCCTCCATCTCCACGAAGGCCGTGTCGGGGGAGGAGAGGTTCTGCATCCCCACGTGGAGCACGCTCCCGGCCCCGTGCCCCGTGACGCCCAGGCAGTAGTCCGTGAGGGCCTTGAAGCTCGTCCTGCCGTCCCGTCGCTTCGGGGGAACCTTGGCGATCACCGGGCCACCCTCCTCTCCAGTTCCCGTGCGCAGGCCGTCAGCGCTCCTATCGCCTCGGCGGTCCTGGCGCTGTACGTTCCACGCGTCTCGTTGTGGATGTGCTTCAGGAGCCCGCCCAGCCGGCGCAGCTCCGCGAGCACCCGCAGGTCCGTCTTCGGCACCACGCGCCGTCCGAAGAGACGCCGGCGCAGGTACTCCGACAGCGAGAGCGCCGCAGCGTCGGCCTGCTCCGACGCGTCCGCGTACTCCCGCTCCGTCAGTCTGGCGTAGATGCGCCTCGGGCGCCGCTGTTTTTCCTGTGTCATGTCGTCTCGCCGCACTCCCTACGCACTCCGGCGGGAGTGCGGGGCCGAAAAGGGGTTGCAGGGGGATAACTCCGTTTCCCAATCATTTGTAGGCAAGGCGGCTTTTGCGAACCGCGGCGAAGGCGTACATAACAGTACGTCGAGCAAGGTGAGCAAAAACAACGAAGCATACGAAGGATTTGGAATCGGAATAAGTCCTCTTGCTGCCGTCCGGGGCCAGAGCCCCGGCAAGCAGGGCGCGAGAGAAGGACACCGGTCCGCCGATTGCGCCGATGCGCTTGTCCGGCAAGCCACGCCAGTGGATTTGTCGGACAAGCGCCTGCTTGTCCCGCGCTTTACTTCGTGGTGAAGTGTATCAGCGATGGATTGGAGGTAAACCCTTATAAGGTCCTCGTTCAGGCGTCACAAAGACCTCAGGGACACACGAAAGCCCCGCCCGGGCTTCGTAAAGGCTTCGGGAAAGGTCGGCAGGCCTCGTGAAGGCCTCGCATCTTCTTCACGGGACCTCGTAAAGGGCCGCTTTGTCAACTCGTATGAATACGGCTGCTATCCTGCCGTCAGACGTCCTGGGGAGGAGGTGAAACCATGGAGGACAAGGAAAAGAAGGCTCTGCAAAGAGCTCTGGCCGAGATTCGCTCCCGGCCCCCGGTGGGCCGCCGCCGACGGCCCCACGATTTCAGCTCCGTCGTCAGAACTCTGTTCCGCGAAATCTCCGAACTCAGACCGTCCTGGAAGCACTAGATTCCCTCGGTACTCAGCATGAAAATCTCGGGATCGAAAGCTCCGCTGACGGCGACAAAGACTGTATAATGGCATGACTCGGATATCATCCAGTCTTCAAGCATTGGGAGGAGGCACTCCATGATCGTCGACGAAAAGCGTATTCTCGACCTGATAAAACGCGGCGAGGGAATTTCACTGGAGTTCAAATCCTCCTGTCGCCAAATCAATCGTGATGTTTACGAGACGATATGTGCCTTCCTGAACAGAAACGGCGGCACTTTGCTGTTGGGCGTCCGAGACTCGGGCGAGATCGTTGGCGTCGAAGCCGAGGCCGTGGAAGGGATCAAAAAAGATTTCGTCAACACGGTGAACAACCCGCAAAAGCTCAATCCCCCCGCCTATCTTTCGATCGATGAGGTTTCCCTCCAAGGGAAAACCCTCCTGCATGTCTACGTCCCGGA
This sequence comes from Fretibacterium sp. OH1220_COT-178, assembly GCF_003860125.1. Classification (NCBI taxonomy): domain Bacteria; kingdom Thermotogati; phylum Synergistota; class Synergistia; order Synergistales; family Aminobacteriaceae; genus Fretibacterium; species Fretibacterium sp. OH1220_COT-178. The sequence continues at coordinate 6,548 of NZ_RQYL01000029.1, forward strand.
GAGCTCCCAGGTGCATCGCTGCAACGGACGCATCTACGACCGTAACGAGGACGGCGACCTCGACATCACGGACCAGACCCCACAGGTCGCTCGGCTTTACCAACGCAAGCAGAGCACCTACACCGAGAACACGGTATATCCCCATATCGGATTGCAGGACCTCAGGAAGGACCTCATCGAGCGCTGCCGTAAAATGGCGGCAGCATGGACGGCCGGGCACCCCTGGAGCCAGATGGATGATGCCGAGCTGGTCCAGAGCGCACAGCTCATGCAGACCGACCCGCAAACGCTCCAGCGCGGCGTGACCCTGGCCGGCGTTCTCCTGCTCGGCGGCGACAACCTCATACTCTCGACCCTGCCCCATCACCGAACCGACCTCATCCTGCGCAAGGTGAACCTCGACCGCTACGACGACAGGGATCTCGTCCGCACCAACCTGATCGACAGCTACGACCGTATCATCGCCTTCGTTCAGAAAAACCTGCCGGATCCCTTTTATTTGGAGGGGGTCGAACGCATCAGCGTCCGCGACACGATCTTTCGTGAGGTGGCCTCAAACATCCTCATCCACCGGGAATATACCAGCGCCTTTCCGGCCAAGCTGATCATCGAATATGGCCGGGTCCGCACGGAAAATGCCAGCCGGGCCCATGGCTTCGGCCTTTTGGACCCGTCTAGTTTCAGCCCATATCCCAAAAATCCAGTCATTGGAGCTTTTTTCAGGGAAATTCATCGTGCGGATGAGTTGGGTTCCGGCATGCGAAGGATGCTGCGTTACGGCAAAACATATGGCGGAGCAGACCCCGAGATGATCGAGGGGGACATCTTCCGTATCGTTGTCAGCGTCCCCGAATTCAGTGGCATCGCCCACCGAGAGTTTTATTCCGAAGCTGCCGGCACCCAGTCGGCACCCAGTCGGCACCCAGTCGGCATCCAGTCAGCACCCAGTCAAGCCCAATACAAGATCCTGGTTTACTGTCTTGAAGAACGCTCTTTTTCCGAGTTGTTGGGGCTTTCGGGAAGGAAAGACCGTACCAAATTCCGAAGGCAGGTCCTGACGCCCATGCTCGACGCCCGATGGCTCGAGAGGACCATTCCCGACAAGCCCACCAGCAGACAGCAAAAATACAGGTTGACCGAGGCCGGGAAGGCCCTTCTGAAAAACCTGGAGAACGGGCAGGGGACAGAGGCATGAAGCGAAGCCCGGACACACATTCCCTGCGCCATAATCCGGAACTTCCGAGGCACGCTCCAAAGTTCATGACACTTCCGCGCTGACGGCCGGGGGAATGCTCATTCCGGAGATTCTTCTCATCCGGGGTCGTAGAATCCCTCACTGACAAGCCAGTCACGGAGACAGGGAAGACGGCCTTCTTCTCCCTTGCCGACGAGCTTCTCCGCCTCTTTCTCGAAAATGTCGAACCGCCGACGAACAGTCCTCAAACGCCTCTCCGTCTCCCTTTGCGATATCCCGACGGGGAACAAGGCCAGAAAAGCCTTGCGGGCTTCACCCCGATACTGCTTGCAGGGGGTATGTTCCCAGAGCTCCGTAAAGACATCCTGAAGCATGGGACTGTCGATCTCATCCGGTTCGGACTCTGTTTCCTTTTCGTCTTCTCTGTCCTTTTTTCTTGTGTCATAGTGTTCTTGTCTTTTGGGTATAGTTCTCTGGGTATAGTTTCCGGCTCTTTCGGACCCGACCTCGCAATCCGTCGGAGCCGACCTGTCGGACGCCGATCCGACGTCGGCATCCTCAGGGCCGACGTCCCCGGAGCCAACCTCGGCTCCGTCATCGCCACACTCCTCGATACGGAACGGCAAAGAGTAAAGCGTACGGTCGAACTCCCTGCTCCCCGGTATCAGGCGCTGCTGTCGGGTAACGTATCCGGCCCTCTCCAGGCGCTGAAGGGCACGTTTGGTCGTGGCCAGGGACACCCCGGCACGCTCCGCGAGCCTCGAGAGGCTCGGCCAGGCTTCGCCGAAAGCGTTCACGAAGGTGTCCAGCGCCGAATAGACCACTATGTCCAGGGCCCTCAGACTCTCGTCCCCGAACATCTCCAGAGGAATCATCGCAAATTTCCTGTCCATCCGACTTGCCCCCCTACAGAGACTGCCATTTTTCAAAAGCCTTCCTTTGCATCGCGGAGATGCCCCACGCCCCAACAGCCGAGGCGATGCCACGGACGGAGCGATTTTTCCGTTTCAACAGATCTCGAAGAAAGGACTCGGGAGGAATCGTGAAGTGCTGTGACTTGATGACGCGGTGAATCCCTTATCCCCTGGCTAACCTCCTATGCACGATCTGCACCATAAATCTTTCGTCGTTCTTTTTCATCTGCCCTCTCCGTAGGCTCCCTTAGGGCGCGTACGGAGCCACTCCTCCACCTCGGTGGCATTCCAGCGGCTCGCCCTTCCCAGCTTCACCGGTAAGGGAAAATCCCGCTTCAGCCAGAGATAAACTGACGCACGGGAGACGTTAAGCCGTTCGGCCACTTCCGCTACCGTCAGCAGACGGTCTTCTTCATGGATGCCCGCCATTTCCAAGTTCCCTCCCAACTCCTCAAGATTGGTCGATATTGACAACATCATGAGAATATCATAGGCTTATGACAAATATCAACATCATTTAACCGTTATCATTTAGAGAGGGGATATTGTTATTGAAGACAATCGCCCAAAGATACGAGCTTTCGTTTGTATGGCACCGATCTCCAACCGGATACCGCTGGGAGGAGTGTGAACTGTGCGATCCATGGGGTGAGCCCGTCAGGCTGTGGGGCAAGGAGAAAAAAAGAGAATTCGAAACGCTGCTCCATCCCCTCCCGGAGGGGCCGTTTCTTGTGGAACTCCATCCCGGATTACGATCGATGCCGTGGGAACCTCTCGCAAATCCGCTTCTCTTCGCCCAGTTTGCAGATCTTCAGCCGGACCAGGACGCCTTTATTGCCTGGGCGAACGGACATGGCAGATTGATCGACGTCGAGGCCCAGCAGGAGAATTACGTTTTTATCTTTCCCCGATACATCCCTTTCGAGGATGCGGACGTCGCTTTTCAGAGAGACAGGGGCGTTGGTATCACCGAAAAGGATGGGCGCTATTATCGCTGCACCCGAATCGATCCTCTGTCCTTCTGGCTTCAGGAATATCGCGAGCTGAGTTTCTGCGTGACGTTGTGGGAGCTGGCCCTCAAAAAGGATTCAAGGTTGAACGGAATACTGGAATGGTGTCCGGATACGGAACGAATCTACGTCAACAAGATCTGGAAAGAGGCGCTGAACGACATCGATTTCGATAGACTGGCAAGGGATCCAGATTACGAACCGCGCTGCGGCGCCGGGCGCGACAGGCTGTACGATCCTCGTCCGTCACACGTCGGCCCCGGAAAGGTCGACCTGATCAAGGCCGCTTTTCTGTACCTTCGGCAGGAGACAAACCGCAAACTGAAACAATATCCTCTGAACGTTCTTTTCCGGAGCACCCCGACCGGAGAACCGCACAAGGTCATCGAACCGAGCAGCCTGCTTTCGGCCATGTGGTATCAGTTCTTCCTGGCACAGACTGGAGAAATAAAGCTGCGGAGGTGTGCGCTGTGCGGAAAATGGGAGAACATGGAGGGACATCGCACCACGTGGACCCGACACGCGGGGTGTGCGAACTACGACCGACTGAAACGCGCACGGCTGAAAAAACGGAGAATAAGCCCGTAATCAAGCATTTCATGAGAAAAGCACCGCATAAATCTGCCATCAGACCAGGTTCTCATCTGTCGACAGAGAGTTTTCTTATTGGCGCCGTCATTAACGACAACGCTGCACTGCTCCTAAAAACTCTCCTGTTTTTCAGAAGCACAGGGAACAGCTTCAGCCCTAGAAGAAAAGCCTCTCAGCCCGTCCAGCCAGTCCGCCCAGGCCTGCATCATTTCTCTCCGTTCCGGCAATCTTTCCGCACGATTGTAGGCGGCTCTGACGCTGTTGCCTTCCACATGGGCAAGGCTCAGCTCGATGAGGTCGCTGTTCCAGCCCTGTTCATTCAGATTGGTTGAAGCGGTAGTCCGGAATCCGTGCGCCGTCATCTGCTCATTGGTATAGCCCATTGAGCGGAGGGCTACCCGCACCGTGTTCTCCGACATGGGAGTACTTTTGGAGGTGATTGCGGGAAAAACGAAACGGGAATCCCCACTCAGAGGTTCCAGAGCTTTCAGGATATCGATGACCTGGCGCGCCAGTGGAACGATATGAGCCCGTCGATTCTTCATGCGGGTTTCGGATATGCGCCAAAGCGTTGCGCCGAAGTCCATTTCCTTCCATTCGGCCTTACGGATCTCTCCCGGCCTTTGGAACGTATAGAGCGAAAACCACAGGGCGGCGCGTACGATGGGGCTTCCATTGTACGACGCGATGCGCGTCATCAGATCCGCCACGTCCTTCGGGGCCGTGAGAGCTCCAAAATGGCGTACCCGCCTTGGTTTCAAAGCCCCTTTGAGATTCATGGTGACATCGATCTCCGCGTCGCCCCTCGCGATGGCGAAACGCAGAACCTGACCCACGATCAGTTTGGATTTGTAAGCACTTTCCGGCGTTCTCTGCTCAATGGCCTGCAGCAGGCTCAGGACTGCCTGCGTCGAGATCTCACGAACCGGACACTCGCCTAGCCGGGGCAAAATGTAGACCCTCAACTTGTGCCTGACATCCGTGCAGTGGGAGGCCGACCAGGCTCCCGCCTGCTGTTGATACCACTCCTCGGCCACGCGCGCGAAGGTCATGGCCTTGATGGCCTCCACACGGGCGGCCTCCTCGCGCTCGGCGCGTTTTTTCTCCTGTGGGTTGACTCCCATTGCGAGCTCGTGCTTGAAAGCGTTTTTCAGCTTCCTCGCATCGGCAAGCCCAATGAGCGGGTACGGCCCAAGCCCCGCCCTCTTTTCTTTCCCATCCAGCCAGTAACGGAGCACCCAGCTTTTGGCCCCGCTCTTTTTCACCAGGAGCATAAGCCCATCGCCATCGGAGAGAGAGTAGTTGCCTCCATTTTCACGGGCTTTTGCATTTCGGACCGCCATTTCTGTCAATGCCATTTCTCTGCCCTCCCGTATAACGATTTTGAACATGCCTGTGTATAACGAAAACCCACGCCGTATAACTCCAAGAGTCCACTAAAACATTGCAGGGACTATTGAAACGGGGTTTGACCGTATAACTCCCAAGGCTGTTCCGAGTTCTCAGCTCCATTATACAGTTTGTTATACGGTAGTCGATTTGATTCAGGGATATTCCGGTAGATATCACCAGACAAGAGAAAAGCAAAAACCCCGCTTGTGAGCGGGGTTTTTAACTTGGTCAGATTTCTGCGGAAATAAAAATGGCGGAGACGTAGAGATTCGAACTCTAGGAGCATTGCTGCTCAGACGCTCTCCAAGCGCCCGCCTTCGACCACTCGGCCACGTCTCCGCAAAAACACGAGAGGTATTATACACGCAACCCGCCATTCAGGGAAGGGGCAATTTTTGCTGTGCTGTAAAGTTTTCCTGAAGCGGCGAAAAACGGAGGGCACGGACATGGGCCCGGTGCCTCAAAAAACGTCGTCGTTTGTGGAAAATAGGGGAATCTCCGACAGAGACTCGAACCCGACGCTCTGATAAAAGGGAACGCCCGACGGCGTCGCCTGAAGCACGATCCGATCCCTTCCCTCGACGCGGGCGATCCTCACGATCTCCCTCATCATGGCGGTCGCCACGCCCCTTCGCCGGAAGAAGGGCAGAACCGCGAAATAATACACCCCCACCCTGGAGGGGTCCAGAGCCACAAGAAAAGCGCCCGCATCCCGATCTCCGACACGGGCCGTCACAAGCCTCAAAGCCCCATCCCGTCGCATCTCGGCGGCCAGTGCGGAAAAACTGTTGGGCGCACCGGCCTCGGCCCCGAAACCGAACCATACGGCATCGGCCCAACGCCCGGCCCCCGCATCGTCTCCGACCGGCTCGAACGCAACCCGCAGGCCATCCCTCTCCCCGAGTCCGTCGCACCCCCGATTCATGGCCAGCAGACGCCCCGCCTCCCGAAGACCCAACCGAATCAGACGCTCCTCGCCATCCCCCAGGAGGGGCCACACGAAAGGCAGACCGCACGTCTCAAAGAAACGGAGCGCGGACCGAACCGGCCCTTCATCCGAAATGCTCGCCGGAAAAAAAGCCCAGTTCTCCGAGGCCGCATCGGACCCGGTGGAAAGACAAAATCCTCCGCCCGCCTCCGCAACCAAGTCCATGGAGCGGCAATGGGGCAGCCCCCTGAGCCGCCCCAAAAAGAACTCCAGGTTCTCCAGCACTCCACCGCAACCTTTTGGCAGAGCTGCTCCCTCCTTTCATCGCGCTCCCCGCAAAGGATGGATAAACCGGCATCAATTCCGCAGGAGCACGCGCTCTCCATCCCCGCAAAACGCATTCATCAGCCCGGACATCTCCGGTTCGGCATTGCCAGGTCCACCATCCCAAACCCGCAGGTCCGTCCCCCCACTCAACCACCGGGACAGATCGCACAGCCCCCACGCCAAGGCCAACGACGCGGTCCGGCCCTCAGCCCCGGAAAGAGAGATAGGGTGGCCTTCACGTTCCAGCAGTACCGCCAAGGCATCGCCTCCACGAAGGAGACGGAGCGGATTTCCGCTCCTCGCAAGGCGGGCGTTGGCCCTTCTGAGGATGGACTCGAACGCCAGTCTGCGCACATACCCACGAAACGCGGCCTTTCGCTCCGAGGAATCTTCGGCGTTGAAAAAGACGCGGCGGCGGAGGGCATCTCCGTATTCCCTATAAATTTTTTCTCCCTCCGCATCCGACCCCATATCCAAGTAGAGGGTCCCAGCCCTGTCCAGCAATCTGGTTAGGTCCGTAAGCTCCCCGGCGGCTCCGGACGCAATCGACAGGCTTCGGAGCTCGGCCTGGGCAAATTTCGCATCGTCCTGAGCCCCGCCTATCTCAAAGCCGGCCCTCGAAAGATCCCTCAGACGGTCCTGCAGCTCCTTTCGATCCTCTTCCGGAAGACAGGCGGAGAGATAGTCGTCCTCGTTTCGAAACCCCTTGGCCAGCAGGAACTTGCCGAAGGCGATCTCCTCCTTCTGCACCAATTCCCGCCTCGTCGCCTGGCTTGTTTCCAGATCATGAAGACGGATCATGACGCCTTCCAGACGATCCCGGCTTTCGTTTCTGGCCTCTCGACGCAACTCCAGTTGCCGACGCACATCCTCTACGGATTCCCTCATGCGGGCTTCTTCGACCTGAGGGTCCTTGGAGGCGAAGAGGACGACACGCTGCTGCTGCAGCGCATCCCGTTCCGTCTCCAGACGCTTGATCAGCTCCGCCTTGCTCCCGGCCTCGGCCTTGAGATCATCCCGTACCTTTTGCGTAGCGTTCAAGGCCGCCTGCTCCGTACAGAAAGTCCGCTCCAGCCCCTCCTTCTCCTCCTCCCTCCGCAGCCAGGAGGCGGAACGCGCCTCCAGAAGATCGAGCAGCTGACGGGGGTTCTCGTCCGGAAGGTTCTTGTAGCCGAAGAGGGAGATCTGGCCGATCAATTCCCTGCGAATGCTGTTGAAGGACTCCTCGTGACCGCGAATCTCCTTCTCCAGCCGCTCGACCTCCGCCTGTTCCTTCTTCAACCCGGAGAGTGCCTCCTGATGGAAGCGCGTCAGTTCCTCCTGACTTCCCCGGATCCTCTCCAGCTCGTCCCGAGCGGCCAACAGTTCCCGTTCGGCCTCCTCCGCGGTTCCCAGCACATCACGTGCCCTCTGCAGCTGGTCACGCGCCTTTTGGCGCGCCCGGTCCAGTTCCTCGAGGGGCGAAACCCCGATACCCAACTTCAAGCCCAGGGAGGCGACATCCTCGGTGATCGCGACGTCCAACAGGGCAAGTTCCCGGCCAAGCTCCTCCTCTCCCCGTCCGGCAGCGAGGATATCCTCCTCCAGACGGGCGGCCAGGGACTGGCGGGACACGAAATCCTCCTTCAGGGCCTCCAGATCCTTGGAGGCCTCGAGGAGTTGACGACGAGCCTCGTCCGAACTCGGCGTTGCACCGCCCGAATAGGGATGGGCCAAGGCCCCGCAGAGGGGACAGGGCGTCGAATCCTGAAGAAGATGGCGCATTTCGCCCATCTCGTCCACGCGCCGCAGCAGTTCCACCCGTTTCTCGAGCTGCTGCAGCCCAGCCTCCCCCCGCTCGATCCTGCCGGCCTGCTCGGCCTCCCTCATGCCCAGCTCTCTTCGCTCCAGCTCCATCTTCAATCTCCGGTCCAGCAGCTCCCGCATCTCGTCCCGGAGCTCACGCTCCCGATGCAGGTTCGCCGCCAGACGGTCCATATCGCGGAGCCTCCGCTCGGAGGACGAACAGGATTCGCGCCACTCCTCCAGGCTCTTTCCCTTCAGGCTGGCCCCGAAAAACGCCTGTGCCCTCTCAAAGTTCTTCTCGACGACCCCGAACCGGTGCGACATGTCCGAGAACATCGCCTGCCTGTCGTTCAGTGCGCTTTGGGCGTTCTGCCTCCCTTTAAGAGCCCTCTCGTACGCATCTTTCAGGGCGTGACGATTCTTCTGGGCTTGGGAGAAGAGGTCGAAACACTTACGGATTCCGCCCAACGCCCGGGACAATTTTTCATCGGCGGGAGTGCTCTGGAGGTGTTTTCGGACATCACGGAGTGCGATTCCCGTCTTTTCCAGTTCCGCTCGCTCCCGCTCCGCGCGGGCAGACGTTTCGCAAAGGGACTTCTCCATGGCCTGAAACTGCTCCCGGGCCTCCTGCACCGCCTCCTGACGGTCACGGACCTGCAGGTCCAGATCGCGGACCGTCCGGAGCGTATCCGCAAGTCTTTTCTGTTGGACGAGACGCTCCCGCAGGGTGGTCTCCGCGAGATTGTAGGCCTCCTCCGCAACCTGCATATCGGCCCGATAACGCGTCAGCTCGGTCTTCAGATTCAGCTGTTCGACCCGATCCCGCTCCTGCTCCTTCCGCAGCACCGTAAGCGCACGATGGGCTTCCGTAAGCTCGAGGGCCCGACGAGCCTGTTCCAAACGGCGGCGGTCCGGCGCGAAAAGCGCCATCTCCTTCTCCCAGTCCGCCTTCCTCCGTTCCAGGTCCCGCAGCTCCCTCTCGTTTCGGGCAAGCCGGTCCCCATACTGGGAGGTTCCGTCCATCCGGGACAAAGAGCCCTCCAGCTCCTCCAAATCGTGCAGGACCTCAGCCAACTCCCTCCTGAGCCTCTTCACGTTGCCGGCGACGGGAAGTTTGCCCTGAGCGCGTCTCTCCTCCTTCTCGGTTCTGTACTTCTCGTAAGCCAAAGAGGCGACTGCGCCGTACACGTCCTCCCCCAGCAGGGCATCCAAAATCGCAGCCCTGGCCCCGGGCTCCGCATTCAAGAATACGGAGAAATCTTCCGTCCGCAACTGGGACGAGCGCACAAAGGCTCCAAAGGAGATCCCCGTAAGGGCCTCGACCGAGCGGGACTCCTCCTGCAGCGCCGAATCGTCGCCGATCCGGTGCAATGTCCTCGACAGGAGTCCTTCGCCCCCCCGGTCCGGAGGACAAGCGGCCCTGTATCGTTCAAGGGACGTCCCCTCGCCCCCCGATTCGAACAGCACCTCGAACCCATACGAGCCGACCCCGTCCGGGAGCGGCGGAAGGGAAGCGTCGCCGGACCGAGGGGCACGTCCATAAAGGAGCAGGCAGAGGATGTCGAACAGCGGGGCCCCGGCAAACGCATCGGCGACGAGAATACCGGAACCGGAGAGATCGAGAACGCGGTCATCCGAGAGATTTTCGGGGTGATTTCGCTTTATCCGAAGGATACGCATCAGAAGATCGAAGCCTCCTATCACCGAAATCAGCGTAGGGCAAGCTCGGGGCTTCCCGCCAAAACGGTGGAAAAACACGGTGGGAGGCACGAGACGTTCCGGCCTCCCCTTGCAGCCACTTGTTTCGTTATCATTATAGCGTAACGCCGGCCACCGATTCAGCCCCAAAGCACATCCGGCACAAGCGGGCTTCCCTTCTGTACATGGGGACAACCACAGGCGCATTCCACGGCGATGTCGGCCTCCTTGACCAAGACGACGTGAAGCTCGCCCAGGGCACGGAGGTAGGCCTCGGTCCCGGGATCGTAACGCACTCCGTCACAGAATAGGTCGTTCGACACAATCAGCAGATTCGCCACACGCGCCCTCAGAGACAGGACCGTCCGTCGAATCGTCCGTACAACCTCGTCCGCCTCCGCAGCCGGTCCGCCGTCGCCGAACAACTCGTTGGCCGTCCAGTTGCCCAGGCATTCCAAAAGCACCGTTGCAGAGCATGGCAACGAGGACAGGACGCCCTCCAGATCCTTCGGCCGCTCGATCGTCAAAAACCCCCGCTCCCGCCGCGCCGCCCTATGACGCTCGACGCGGCGGCTCATCTCCTCGTCCAGGATACGCGCCGTCGCGAGATACACCCGCGGCCCCTCCGGGGAAAAAACCATCGCCGCACGCTCCGCCCACTCGCTCTTGCCGCTGCGCACCGCCCCCGAAACGAAGACGAACATCCCACGCCCTCCATCCACGAGGATCCTGTAAAATTGAAGCACCCCCCTCCGCCGAGCACACGGGCTCGCGGAGACGGGGCTTCGAAGCCGAATCGATCTTTCTTTGTTACTTTCTATACAATGAGAAGGAGTCGACCCGTACCCCATGGATATTATACGTTCCTTTCTGATCGCCTGCTCGTTTCTGACCGTCCTGCCCGTTCCGGGCCCGGACTGGACGGAGAGAAACACGCGTTTTTTCAACCTCGTGCTGCCCCTGGTGGGGCTGGTGCCGGGGACGGCCTGGCTTGCATCCTTCTCCATACTGTCGCTCTGGGAGGCATCCCCACTCCTTCGAGGGATTCTCATGGCCCTTATCGCTCTCGCCGTCACCGGGGGAATTCACAGGGACGGGCTCATGGATACCTGCGACGCGCTCTTTTCCCGACGGGATCGGGCGACGCGCCTCAGGATACTCTCGGACACCCATACCGGAGCCTTTGCGGTGATGGGCTGTACCGCCGTAACGCTGTTGCAGAGCGCCATCTTCGCGGAGCTTCTCGACCGTGCGACGCCCGGCGTTCCCTGGCCGCTCCTGGCCCTCGTCCCCGTCTGGTCCCGGCTGGGGCTCGGACTCTTGCTGAACGGCCTTCCGTTCGCCAAGGACGATGGGCTGGCCCGCACTCTGGGGACGGCGCAGAGTCCGCACCACAATCGCATCCTCACGTTGGGGGCGCTGGCGCTCTTCCTCCTGACGGCTTGGGGCGGGGGGGCTCCGGCCCTGGCCGTCCCCGCGGTCTGGCTCACCGCGTTCCTGCTCTGGCGGCATTGCTGCATGACGGTATTCGGCGGGATCACGGGCGACCTGCTGGGCGCGTTTGCGGAGCTATCCGAGACCGCGATGCTCCTGACCCTGACGATCGTGAGGTGACGGCGATGCACCTGATCCTCGGAGGGCGTCACATGGGCAAGCGCGCCTATGCCGAATCACTCTACGGGCGTTTTTCATCCGTCTGCGACCTGGGCCGCGAGGACCCCGAGGCCATGGCCGGCGCAGCGGTCGTGCTCAACCTTCAGGAGGGAGTCCGCTCCCTGATGGGACAAGACATCGACGTGAGGACGTTTTTTGAAGCCCGCATGGAGCACCTGCGTCAATCCGTCCTGATCGGAGACGAGATCGGGGGCGGTATCGTCCCCATGGAGCCGTTCGAACGGCGATGGCGGGACGAGACGGGGCTTCTCTACCAAATTCTGGCTCGGGAGGCAACGATCGTCGACCGAGTCTGGGCGGGCCTCCCCACGCGTCTGAAGGGATGAGGACATGGGCCCCAAGTACGTGTTTTTCGACATCGACGGCACGCTGGTGAGCCACGTGGGGACCAGCCACATCCCCGGGGCCACGCGCAGGGCCGTAGCTCTGTTGCGGCAAAACGGCCATATTCCCGCCATCGCGACGGCGCGCAGCTCCTTTCTGACCCACAGGGTCGCTCGAGAACTGGACATCGATCTTCTTGTTTGCTGCAACGGCGCCCATATTTTGAACGGCACGGAGGTCCTGAGTGCCTCCTGGATATCCGATGAAGCGCTCCGTCTCTTCCGGAGAGCCGCTCCATGTTGCTCCGACCATCCGGCGGCGATCGACGACCGCTATGTCTACACGGAAGATCAGGACCAAGAGTTCAGGGACTACCTCAACGGCCAGGCCGGCTACTCCTGCATCCGTCCGTTCACGAGGCTGCATCGGGCTTTTCTGCTCTACGCCTTCTCTTCCGGCCCCTGGCTTCCCGCAGTCCTCGAGACCGCGAGCCAAGACCTCGCGCTCGAGCGAACTCCGCATTTCACCGAGGCACGCCCGGCCGGGACGTCGAAGTGGGCGGGTATTCTGACGGTCGTACGGCGCTTCGGCGCCGCCCCCGGCGACGTCGTCGCCTTCGGAGACGGGACCAACGACGTGGAGATGCTGCGCAGTGCCTCCGTGGGGGTTGCGGTAGGGGGAGCGCCGGACACAATCAAGGCCGCGGCCGACCTCGTAACGAACGATATCGATGAAGGCGGCATTCTGAGGGCCTGCATCGATTTGGGGCTGATCGACGGGCCAAAGGACGAAGGGACACCAAACTTTATGGGGAGGAACGCATCATGCGGATAAGTGTGACACGCAGGGAGGAACAACGGGTCGGCTCCTGGGCCGGAGGGACGACGACGCAGCTGGCCATCGGCCCGGAGGGAGCGGATTACGCCGCGCGTCGCTTCGAGTGGCGTATCAGCAGCGCCCGGGTGGACCTGGACGAATCCGACTTCACCCCGCTTCCCGGCTTTCAGCGTATCCTGATGATTTTGGAGGGCGCAGTGCACCTGACCCACGAGGGTATCCGCGAGGTTGACCTGGGCCCCTTCGAGCAGGACTCGTTCGAGGGGGCCTGGAAGACCCGAAGCCGTGGGCGCTGCGTCGACTTCAATTTAATGACCGCCAGGGGATGGAGTGGGGCCGTAGCGGCCCTGAGCCCTATCCCCGGAGCTCCCGTCTCAGTTCCGCTCGCCGGTGCGATCGAGGCGTTCTATTGTCTGCAGGACGCCGTCATCGTCACGATCGGCTCCGCCGGAGGAGGACATACGGAGCTCCTCGATCGAGGGGATTTTCTGCTCATCGAGTCCCCTGCACCGGAAGCGGTGCTCACCGTAACGACCCGGGAGGAAAGAACAGCAGGAGTGCATGCGACCCTGACCAGGACATAGGTCCCGTTCCCATTTCCTGGAAACACAGCGATTCCCCTTCGCGAACGAAAAAATCATGTACTCAGGCCCCCACGCGACAGATCGAACGGCTGGGCGCCACATTCTGTCGTCAGATTACGGACTCGAATTTCAGAGATGCCTGACGGGGAGTAAAGCCGTTTACAGGCCGCATTGCCGCCTCTACAAATGAAGTTTCCAGCCGACTTATGGGGCCGACAATGGTTTTGCGAAGGACTTCATGATGTTCATTTTGCCTGCAGCCAAGCTGCATATCCGCAAAGGCCAAGGTAAAATATTATGAATTTATGTTTATTTGACAAGGACGAGCTCCTTGATATAATGTCTCACTGTCGGGCAAAATTACAGGGGTGGTTAGTTCAGAGGTAGAACGCTTCCTTGACACGGAAGAGGTCAGAAGTTCGATTCTTCTACCACCCACCACTGATAGCAAGGGTTTGGGAGTTTTTCCCGAACCTTTTTTGTTTTGCTCAGAATTCACTCGACAAAGAAGAAAACAAACGAGGCCCCCAAAGGACCTCGTTGACGCTGACAAAATATCTGGAACTAAAAGGATTTGAGGAGAGGCTTAAATCTTTTCGACGTTGGCAGCCTGGGGACCCTTTTCGCCGTTCACGATCTCGAAAGACACCTTCTGGCCTTCAGCAAGGGTTTTAAATCCATCACCAAGAATGGCACTGTAGTGAACAAAAACGTCTTTCCCTTCGTCAGCCGTAATAAAACCATACCCCTTGCTTTCGTTGAACCACTTCACGGTACCCTGAGCCATTAAGAAAAGCCTCCTAAAACGAACAAAATTACCGACACTAAAGGCGGTGTATATACAGATTACAGTGCTCGAAGAAATATGTCAAGGGGCACTTGTGTCTTTTGTCGTTGTTCAATGATAATGTCACCCTATAAGTGGCCAATGCCCCCCGCACGGCAGGTCTTTTTGGAGAATATCGCCACGGAGCAGGAGAGAGCGGCATTGTCTCAAAAGATTTCAAGCGCATCGAGGTCCTGGTTTATAGCCGAGGCTATAAACCACGCGTCGACAACGCGGCAACCATGCCGCCTGTCGACGTAAGCGACCGGCACGGCATCTGCGGCTTAAAGCCGCAGAGAGCCGGCCGTCTGCTTATGGGCCTCCGTCGCAGGCCGATCATCTTATGAGGGCGGCATACTTTGCCTTCCAGAGGCATTCAGGCCCGACGTTTTCCTACGAGATACCGGTGTTCCTAGACACTTATTTCCTTCCAACCGAGGCTCTGAACCTGCACGGAAAAAGATTTATTCTTTTTTCATCTCATCGATGCTATCTGTACAGGTATTGAACAGCCAAAAAGAATCCCAACAAGGCAAACCCCAGAAACGTAAAGAATATGAGATTTTCTCGCCCCGAGCTCTTGTTTTGCTTTTCAGGAAGAGGTGATTTTGTCCTCAGACGCAGGTCCTTATTTAGGGTCAAGAGTCCGCGCATTTCCTCGTTAATCGTTAAATAAATGTAAATTTTGTCCTCATGTTTCTCTATAGATTCGACGGGGAAAATCGAGGGTTGCTTCGTCGCCTTCAGAAATTGCTGCAACAGCCCCCCCGCACCGGTTCCGCTCGCTATCTGTACCTCCAGAAAATCGCCGGGAAGAAGCTCCGAAACGGCCTTGCCCCGTACCGGATCGATGAGGGGAAGACACTGAACGAGGATCCCTGCAAAAGACGTTTCCTCCTCAAGAGGGACCTCATCCGCAGAGGAGGCTTCTTCAGACGCGGCCTCCTCCAGAATACTCGCTTCAACGAGCTCCTTACGGGTCAAAAGCTCGTACTCACAGGAAACCTCCAGGAAATAATGTGTGGCCCGTTCGTACCCCTTGCGAATGGTCTCCGCAACTCGAGGCAAAATCTGTGCCCTGTCGCAGGTTTTTGCCTGAAAGAACGCCACTCGGTCGGTGGCTGGAAAAAGCTCCGAAAACAAGGAGCTCAATTTCTCTCCCCAGACCCTGTCGTAGGGGCCGATGTGGGGAATGAGCTTGTTGAACGTCCGCCAATCCAGATTGGCCTTGAGGCTGGCTAGAGAATCCGAACGGGAAACCCAGAAGGTCTGGAAAAGAGCCTCGCCCGTCTCTCCCTCGAAAATCAGGCAGAAACCTCCACACAGGTCACCGCGCTTGGGGGTGAAAAACGTGTATTTAAGGGCGAGATAGCTTGGGAGCGAGTCGTCAACGGAGGTTGCCTTCTGTTCCTCGACAGCGGACGCGGGACTTTCGACCGGCGAGGAGAGGGCCTCCGTTTCGATCTGAGATAAATCCGTCTTGTTTGCGTTCGGAGATGAAATTGAGGACATGAGATCGGCTCCTTTTACGCTCAGCTCTCCAGCCACTCTGAATGAATCTCAATCCTAAAACAGGGAAAACCAGTTGCGGCATTCACCCAAACACATCCGTGCCTCTTACGAAACGCAACGACCCCTTGCTGCCAGCAAGGGTTCCAGACCAATCCTACGTCGACAGATTTGCACTGCAAACAACATACGCAATCGCCTCAAGTTCTTTGCGACCCGACAAACCCTTTTATGACGACAAGACCCCGTTGAAACGAAATTATACCTTGCTTCAGCCCTTCAAACGAGAAGGGCTCGGCCCCGGCACTTCTTTCCTGGACAACATCTCGAATGCCCCAAAGCGACGTTCAAGGGACATCCTTTTCTCCACGCACAGGCCCACAACGACAGGCGACGACGGAGAAATGGGCGTACTTCCCCTCGCTATTTCACCGAAAAGCTTTTGGCGCTCCAAGACTTGCCTCGTTTCATCTCTCCGGCGATCAGCTCGAGATAGCGTCCGAAACAAGAGGGGCATCGCTTTGTGGAGGCGTTCGCCTCCGCTTCAAATTCCGTTTTGCATTGAATGCATCGAAACTTGGCCATGAAATCTCCTCCTATTCATCAGGTGAGCCCAAAGAAAGTCGCAGTCTTTTCATCCTGTTCTCGATCGGTTCAGGGAATCTTAATGATATCATAAATATCCTATTCAGGCCGTGTTGCCGGGCTGTGTTTCCGTGCACCCCCGATCGTTCGCAGACGACGGGCAGCGAGGCGGATGTCTTCTCGTCAGTCGTCCGTCATCGTTTCGTTTGCGGCCGCCCGCCTATCGTCCATAATCGATTTAGAGGAACAAGACCTCGGCCGCCAGCAGGGTCCGGTCCAAAGCAAGGGCCGAGGACGGATGCTCCATCCTCGGCCCCGAACCGTCCGTGGGACAATCCCTTTTATTCGGCAGCCTCGACCTCCACAATCTTGCGCCCTTTGTAATGCCCACAGGAAGGACAGGCGCGGTAGGTCATCGTGACCTCCCCGCAGCGGGGGCAAGCCTGAGTGGCAGGCGCAGTGAGGGAACCCAGCCAATGCGCCTTCCGCTGCGCCGTACGGGCGTGGGAAGTCTTTCTTTTGGGTGTAGCCATTTCTTGTTCCTCCTTCAAAAATCCTGAATTTTAAAATCAGGCTGTATCCAATATCTTCCACATCCGGAGATCCGGCTCAGGAATCCTGCTCGACCGAAAAACGACGCAAAACCTCCAGTCGAGGATCTCCTTCCACTCCGGAGCAGGTGCAGGGCCCCTTGTTGAGGTCAGCCCCACAACCCGGGCAAAGACCGGAACAATCTCCCTTGCAAAGCGGCTTGAGGGGCAAAAGCAGCAACAGGCTTTCCCAAACCTGATCGGATAAGTCCAAAGTCCGACCGAAAGCTTCCACCTCGACCGGCATGAAGCCCTCATCGGAAACCAATCGAGTGTCCTTGCCCAATTCAAGCCCAAGCAAAGAGTAAAGATACAACAATTCGTCCGATATTGCAAGCGAGGCTGGCTCGAGGCAACGCGCACATCTGCCGACGACGGGGGCATTCAGAGAGAGCCGTACGTGCAGGAGCGCAGGTTCGAGCCATCGCACCTCAGCCGAGACGCGGCAGCCTTCGGGAAGCTGGAAGTGCTGTCCCTCGAAATCCACTCCTCCGGACATCGAAAGATGCCAGCTCTCCTCGACCACGGCCTCGGTATCGTTGCGAGGAGGCAGCGCGACGACGCAGCGCCAATCCCCGATCCTTTTTTCCATCATCTCGGCCTCCCCGCCCGACAGCCTCATTTCGTCCTCTGGAGCAAAGCGGAAAACCGCCTTGTCGACCTATGCCTCGGAAACCAGACGCTTGGTGTCGCGGGCGATGACAAGTTCCTCATTCGTGGGGACCACCAACACGCGGACCTTGCTGCCCTCGGCGCCGATATCGGCTTCCTTGCCCCGCACATTGTTCTTCTCCCGATCGATCGAGATCCCCATGAACTCCAGTCCTTCGCAGACCATCGATCGGATCAGGGCGCTGTTCTCCCCCACTCCGGCGGTGAAGACGAGGACATCGATCCCTCCCATGGCCGCCGCATAAGCCCCGATGTACTTCCTGATCCCATAGGAAAGGACAGCAAGGGCCAGCTTGGAGCGGGCCTCGCCTCGGGCCGCCGCATCCTCGATATCCCTCAGGTCGCTGCTGAGACCGGAGACTCCAAGTATGCCGCTCTTCTTGTTCAGAAGGATGTCCACGTCCTTCACATCCAGCTTCTCGGCCTGGGCGATGAAGGGGATCAAGGCGGGGTCGATGTCGCCGCACCGGGTGCCCATCAGCACCCCCGCCAGCGGCGTGAACCCCATGGAGGTATCGACGGACCGGCCGCCGTCGACTGCGGTTATGGAGCTGCCGTTGCCGAGATGGCAGGTCACGATTTTCAGCTTTTCGATCGGCCTTCCCAGCATCTCGGCCGCACGGTGCGAAACGTAGTAATGGCTCGTACCGTGGAAGCCATAGCGCCGCACTTTATACTTCTCGTAATAGCCGTAGGGGATGCCGTAAATAAACGCGTGTTCCGGCATGCTCTGATGAAACGCCGTGTCGAACACCCCGACCTGAGGCACGGAGGGCAGGACCTCGGAGACGGCCTCGATGCCCATGATGTTGGCGGGGTTGTGCAGGGGCGCCAGGGGAATGCAGTCCTTCAGAGCAGCCATGACCTTGGCATCCAGCCTGACGGAGGACGCGAACTTCTCGCCCGCATGGACGACGCGGTGCCCAACCGCACTCAGCTCGTCGAGGGAGGAGAGCACCCCATGCCCCTTATCGAGCAAAGCCTCGATGACAAGTTTGATGCCCACCTTGTGATCGGGAATGGAAGTCTCCTGAAGCACGGCATCCATCCCCGTCTTGGTGTGCTTGATCCGAGAACCGTCGATGCCGATTCGCTCCACCAACCCCTTGGCGAGAACGCTTTCCTTATCCATATCGAAAAGCTGATATTTCAGGGAGGAACTACCGCAATTGATGACCAGAATTTTCATGTTCCGCATACCTGCCCTTCGGGTCGGGAAACAGTCGTCATAACCATCTCCCATTGATTTTTTGCACGCCGCCCCCGGCAAGACTCGCCCGACGGCGTTATACTTATGCCATGAACAGTCGATACATCAAGCCTCCCGTTGTCGGCATCGTCGCCGAATACAACCCCTTTCACAACGGCCACCGCTTGCACATGGAGGCCGCCAAGGCAAGCCTGCCCGGTGCAGTCTGCATCGTGGTGCTGTCGTCGAGCTTCACCCAAAGAGGTATCCCCGGTATCGTCGACAAATGGGCACGAGCCCGCATGGCCCTGCTCAACGGCGCAGACCTGGTGTTCGAGCTACCCTTTCTATTCGCCTGCAACGCGGCTCCGGAGTTCGGTGGAGGAGCAACGGACATTCTGGCACGCTCGGGCCTTGCAACCCACATCGCCTTCGGCATGGAGGACAACGGCTACGATATCAGCACAATCCTAGATATTCTAATCCAGGAACCCGCCTCTTTCAAGCAGAGGCTGCAACAAGGGCTCGCTCACGGTCGTTCCTATCCCAAGGCCGCTGCAGAGGCACTGGAGAGCCTGCACCCCGGAAGCGCGGCTTTCCTCTCGTCCCCGAACAACGCCTTGGCCCTCTCCTACCTGCTTCATATCCACAGACGCGGCTACCCTCTGGCCCCCGTTCCCATACGGAGGAGCGGAGGCGGGTATCACGAACTCACCCCCGGTCCATTGTCGAGCGCAACAGCCATCCGGTCCGCCCTGCGGGAGTCATGGGACACGCCATGGACGAAGGAGGCCATGCCTCCGGCGACACGGGCAATCCTCGACGAGGCAAAAACGATGGGCCGCCTTCGCCTCGATTCCGAACCCCTTTGGCCTCTGCTGCAGTTCCTTTTGCTGCACACTTCTCCCGAGGACCTGCGCCGCTTTGCGGGGATGGACGAGGGGATGGAGAACCTTTTCCTCAGGCATTACACGGTCGCGGCATCCTACGAGGACTTTATCGGACGTTGCGTCTGCGCACGCTACACCCGTTCCCGCATCCAACGCCAGACCATCCGCCTTTTGGCCGGAGTGGACCGCTGGTCCGCCCTAGCCGTCTCCCGGACCGGAGTCCCATACATCCGTCTTCTGGGCTGTACCCCCAAAGGAAGGGAATTACTGCGGGAAAGAGGAAAACACTCCTCAATCCCCATCATCACAAGGCTGGCCGCAGCCAAGGGGCCTGTGGGCAAGCTCGTAGCCGACGCGGAGTTTCGAGCCTCGAAACTTTACGAACTCCTCATTCCCGAGCCCGACATGAGGCGCGAGGAACGGCAGAGACCCTGTTTCGAATAGATACGGGAGGGATTACGCCGTTGGGAAAGTCTTTTCGGAGGGTATGAGCGGATCGGTACGCAAAAAAAGAACTGCATGACCGAGATCAGCAGTTCTTTGATTTTACCCGAAACATTGGAATTCAATTGGCAAAATATGGCGCGGCAGGCAGGATTCGAACCCACGACCTAAGGCTCCGTAGGCCTTCGCTCTATCCAGCTGAGCTACTGCCGCGCATGACCAGGCACTTTGGTGAAAGTCCTGGCGGTGAGTGAGAGATTCGAACTCTCGATAGAGGTTTTAGCCCCTATACTCGCTTAGCAGGCGAGTGCCTTCAGCCTCTCGGCCAACTCACCCCTTCAACGCACGAAGGATATTATAGCGTCTGAACGTCACTTGTCAATCTCTCATTTCAACCTCCTGATTTTTCATCCCGAAAAACCGGCCTTCCCCTCGTTCCCGCAAACTGCAGGGTCCCTCCGACTCATCTTGCGGTACAATAGCTCCCGACGGCGGACTTTTCTTTATCTATGCCGCATCGTTCAAGAAAAAGTCCTGCCCGGACGGAATCGCCGAAGAGCCAAGAGAATTGATTCCGTTCGCCGCAGAAAGGGCTGGGAAATGTTGCAGGAATCCTCCCGCATGGTGCGCCATGCAATGCTGATGATGGCCGGGACCCTGGTCAGCCGGGTGCTGGGCCTGGTCCGCGAGGTCGTCGTCGCCGCCTTTTTCGGGGCGACGCGAAGTCTCGATGCCTTCAACGTCGCCTACACTCTGGCCAACCTGGCCCGTCAGCTTTTGGCCGAGGGGGCCCTGTCCGCGGCATTTGTGCCCGTTTTTTCCCGCGCGCTCCTCGAGGGCCGGGAACGCGCCCTGTCCCTGGGCCGGCAGGCCATGACCGTTCTGATCGCGGCCTCCGGACTCATCGTGCTCCTCGGCATCTGGGGCGCTCCGTTGCTGACGCGTCTCATGGCCCCCGGATTCGACGCGGAAGCCATGGAGCTCACCACCGCATTGACGCGCTGGATGTTCCCCTTCCTGCTCCTCATCTCCCTGGCCGCCTTGACGATGGGCGCGCTGAACAGCCTGGGCTCCTTTTTCATACCCGCGCTCGCCCCCGCGTTCAGCAACCTCACCTTCATCATCACGGCACCGTTCTTCGTCGCGCGCTGGGGCGTCCATGGCCTGACGCTCTCCGTGCTCTGCGGCGGAGCCATGCACTTTCTCAGCCAGTGGCTTTGGGGCTGGCATATCGGGGCCGTCCTCACACCGAGCCGGCCGGATCTGAGGGACCCCGACCTGCGCAAGATGATGGCCCTCTTTCTCCCCTATGCCGCGGGGCTCTCCCTGAACCAGGTCAACCCGGTGATCAGCCGGATGCTGGGGTCCTTCCTCGAGGAGGGCAGCATATCGGTCCTCAACTACGCCAATCGGGTTCTTCAGCTCCCCCTGGGGCTCTTCGTCATCGCGATCTCCCAGGCCGTACTGCCCCAGCTGGCCCGATCACGAAGCTCCGAGGACTTTACGGAAACCCTGAGGCACGCGCTCCGCTTTGCCCTCTTCATCGTCCTTCCGGCCTCGGTCGGGCTCATTCTCATCTCGCGCCCCTTCGTCCACCTGATCTTCGTGCGTGGGGCCTTCGACGAAAGGGCATGGGAGGCGACTTCGATCTGCCTGAGCCTCGGCATGCTGGGACTGCCCGGAATGGCCTGTTCCACCGTCGTGATGCGGGGGCTTTACGCGCTCTCCATGCCCCGCGCCGCCTTCACCACGACGCTGTTCAGCGTCTCCTCCACGGCGATGCTCTCGCTGGCTCTGATGTTCCCGATGGGCTACGCCGGCCTGGCGCTCGCTCCGAGCATCGCCTTCACCCTGTCCAGCCTGCTCGGGGCCCGGTATGTCCGAAGGAAACTGGACCGACCGCTGGGCATCCTGACGCCCGGATGGGTTCTCGGAATCGCAGTTCCGCTTGTCCTGATGGGACTTTCCATCACGGCCTTCCAGGCCCTTTTGCCCTATCGGGCCCAGGGCGCGCTGGGGACGCGCGCTTTATGGTGTCTCAGCACGGTGCTGCTGAGTGCGTCAATCTACATTGTGGCGACAATGGCCCTGCGCTGCGAGGAGTGGCACTGGATTCGCGAGGCCGTCTCGCGAAAAAGAGGGGGGGGCTCCGCCCCCGGGCACTCCGATTAGCGCTTCCGACAACTCAACCTCAGGAGGTCTTTTTATGAGGAAAAACGCTATCAATCTGACGATTGTCCTTTTGTTCTGCGGCATTCTGCTCCAAACGCCCGCGTGGGGGCATGCGTCCAAGGGATGGAAAAAAGCCCTGGACGACCGGACCGTCCAAGTCTGGATCGACGCGCAGCGCCTGGACGACATCGTCCTGAACGCCCGTGCCGAGCTCAACGTCACCTGGCTGCCTCAGTCTCTGCGAAAACGCCTCGATCGGGACCGCGACGTCCACGATTGGGTGGAGAGGGGATTGAGTTTCTATTACAGCACGAACGAGGAGACGAGGCGAAGGATGAAGGGGCGCGACATCCTGGCCCTGAACTACCGAGCCGTCAAGAACTGGACCTTCGACCCCACCCGGCTGACCGTCGGGGGATACGCGGTGACCTCCGAGGACCTTCTGGGGCACCGAGACCTGCGCATCACGGGCGACCTGGCTCCCGGAACAGCGGGCACCCTGTACCTCTGCGTTCCCGCCCTGAAACCCAAGAGCAAGGTGGAGATCGTCCTGGAGGGGGACGGGGCGACGTTCGAGGTGCCCGCGAGATGATCGGCGGCGGACCGCTCGGCGCGGAGGCGCTGACGCTGGGCATCGAGACGAGCTGCGACGACACGGGGGTCGCCCTGATCCGCGGGGAGCGCACGGTCGTCGCCGAACTGCTCTCCAGCCAGATTCGGGATCATGCCCGGTTCGGCGGCGTGGTCCCCGAGTTCGCGGCGCGCAAGCACCTGGAGAACCTGCTCCCCCTCGTCGACTCCGTCCTGCGCACCGCAAACGTCTCGGGAAAGGATCTGGGCCTGATCGCCGTAACCCGAGGCCCCGGCCTGATGGGCTCGCTGATGGTGGGGGTCCAGGCGGCGCGAGCCCTCTCCCAGGCGTGGGGCGTCCCCGTGATCGGCGTCAACCATCTGGAGGGGCACCTCTTCGCCCCGATGGTCGACGCGGACGACCTGCGCCCGCCCTTTCTGTCCCTGATCGTCTCGGGAGGCCATACGGAGATCGTCCGCGTGGACGCCCTGGGACGTTACGCACTGTTGGGCGAGACACGCGACGACGCGGCGGGAGAGGCCTACGACAAGGCCGCCCGGGTGATGGGGCTCCCCTACCCCGGCGGCCCGGAGATCGACCGCATGGCGCGCGAGGGGGACCCCGGCGCCTTCGATTTTCCCGTGCCCCTCGAGCACACGAAGGAGATCGAGTTCAGCTTCAGCGGGCTGAAGACGGCCCTGCTCTGGCAGGTGAAGCGGCTGAACGAAGAGGGACGCGAGCTTCCTCTCCCCGACCTCTGTGCCTCGTTCCAGCGGGCTGTGACGAAGGCCCTGATCGCCAAGGTGAGCCTGGCCGTCCGCAAGACGGGCATCCGGTCGGTCACGGTGTCCGGCGGAGTGGCGGCCAACAGCGCCCTGCGGACGGCGCTGACGCACTCCAGGGAGGCCCGGCGGTGGCGCGCCTGGCTCCCCGGTTTTGGCCGATGCACGGACAATGCCGTCATGATCGCGGCGGCGGGCCGCAATGCGTGGAATCGGGGCGTCCGCAGCCCGAAGGACCTGACGCCCGACCCGTCGCTTGGGATCGGGGGGACGGACTGAACGCTTCGCCCGCCCCCTTCGGCCGTGGCCGCATTCCGACCGTTTCGTCCCACTGAGCCGGGAGGATGCCGGCCGCACACCATAAATGAAAGTCGGGTGAGCCTGCAATGCGGGAGAACCTTGCGCAAGCCCCTCCCCGCCCCTGGGTGCCGTTTCGGGAATTCATCGGGAACAACCCTTATCTGGGCTTTTTCAGGACGAACGACCTGACCGTCATCGTAAGCCGCAGGCCAGTCTCAATGTTGCCGGCCTCCTACAGGCACGAGAGCGTCCAGTTTTTCATCGCTCTTTCGCCGGTGCACGGCGGGTCCCGGGACGGACGGCCGATCTTCGTCCCCGGCGGAACCGTCTATCCCGTCAACGGCAGCCAGTCCCATGCGGTGACCGAGCCGATCCCCAACGTCTCGTTCATCAGCCTCTATTTCAGATATCCCTTCTTCCAAAAGATGTGCCGCACCCTGCGCGGCAGCCCCGACACGGAGTTCGAGAACGGCCTGATCGAGTACGACGCCGAGCTCAAGGGGCTGATGCACGCGTTCTTTCGCGAGTACGGCGGAGGGCGGAGGGGCAATCCCTACATCGGCTCCGACGTGATGATCGGCAGCATCGTCACGCAGCTCGCGGTGTCCCTCATTCGCCGCCTGCGCTTCACCGCGGCGCCCGCCCAGGAACCGCAGGGCGCCTCGGAAATGGAGCGGGCCGTCGAGCATCTGAACGAGAACCCCGCCCCCTGCACCCTCTCGGAGCTCTCCCGAATGGTCAACGTGAATCGGTTCACCGTCCTGCGCAAGTTCCGCGAGCATACGGGCGTCACGCCCCACCAGTTTCAGATGACGGTCCGCATCCACAGGGCCATGGATATCCTGAAGGACCCTCATTTGCCTATCGCCGAGGTCGGCGAACTCTGCGGTTTCTCCAACCCCAGCCACTTCGCGCGCGTATTCCGAAAAAAAACCGGGCTCTCCCCCACCGAATACCGCAGACAATTTCTCTCTGACATGGCACGTCGGCAATCCAAGGCCCCTCAAAAAGTCAACAACGGAACAGCAAATGGGCAATAACGGAACAGCCCCTTGGGCTTTGGCGTGGTAATCTGAGAGCGGCACAGAGGCTCATTCCTCTCCGGGCCTTTTCGGAACGGAGTTTTCCTATGTCAAAACCGGGGGGAATGTGTGCCCGGATGATGCGGCCGTCGGGAAACGGACGTACGCATCACAGGCCATTTCGGAAAGGAGTAGGATGCCGTGATGAGGAAGCATGCGAAGCGATTCGGGGGGATGTTGTCGGTTCTGCTCGTCTTGGCGGCTGCGTTCGTCGTGGGGACCGGTTCGGCGGCGAGCGCGGCGGAGTTCGGACTCCATTATACCTCCTCGGCAGGGCAGGAGGGATATGCGACCAGCGCCGTCGGCGTAACGACGGAGGTTTTGGTGCTCAAGGAGATGTTCTTGGGTGAGCGTGTGGACTTTCTGGCCTCGGACGATTGCAACGCAGGCCTTTGGGCTCAAAGCTGGCGATTGGAATCTCTTGTCGAGGACAAGGTCAAATATGCCAGCGGCGGAGGGGGAATTGGCAAAGCATTCTTCCCCAACACCGCAAAGTCGGGCGAGGTGGGCAATCTTCTGCTTTGGGTAGCTTCAGCAACCCTTAATCCAGCGGACGTGACCTCCTTCGATCTGAAGGGGATCACCGCGAAGAGCCCGCTTCAGGTGACACCGGACAAGGCGGCCATCGCCATCGACACGTCCGTGGCGTCGGAGGACAAAATCGTCGTGTCGATCACGCCGAAGAAGGGGGCGGTCAGCCAGGACCTCGAGGTCGCCGGCGTCTCCTTTGACTTCGATCCCGCAAAACTGGACGCGGCCAAGCTCACCCTCGCCTGGGACGGAGCGAAAAAAGAAATTCAGGCCAAGGCTCTGGATGCGGCCTATGTCGCCAAGAACGTCCCGGTGAAGGCTGAGGTCGGGTTCACGTTCGTCGGCTGCGACAGCCAGGACTGGGCACTCTCCGAGGACGTGAACTTCACGGTCACGTCCGGGCCGGGGCATCCCGCGACCGTCACCGTGACGGCCACCGCGGGGGCCGGCGGCACCATCGCCCCGAGCGGTGCCGTCTCCGTAGCCTATGGGGCGGATCAGGCCTTTACGATCTCGCCGGACGTGGGGCAAAAGATCAAGGACGTGAAGGTGAACGGCGCCTCCGTCGGAGCAGTGCCCGCCTACACGATGAAGAACGTCACGGCCGACGGCTCCATCGAGGCCACCTTCGAGCCCTCCGGTGGCGGTGGGAGCGGTGGCGGTGGTGGCGGATGCTCCGCGGTTCACGCCGGACTGGCGATGCTCCTCGCCGTGCCGCTGTTGTTCCGCAAAAAGGACTGATCCCGCTTTCCATCCTGCACAACCTCCCGTCTCTCCGAAAAGGACGCCCCCTGCGACAAGCAGGGGGCGTCCTTTTCGGAACCCCACGGGGCTCGAAGCGCCCACGCTCTCCAAGGGGCCCCCTTCCGTCACCCCATCCTGTCCCGAATGTCGTTCGCCATCTCCAGCAGCCTTCGCCTCACCATGGCCTGCTGCTTGCGGGCGGGCGGGATCTTCCGCAGACACCATTCGAGCGCAGCGGACGCGGCGCGGACCATCACGTCCTCCCGTGAGAAGCGAATTCCCCAAGAGTCCATCTGGACCATCCACGCTCCTCCCCTGCACCAGCAATTGAGCCCGGGCAGCTGATTGTGATCCTCCTCGGACGCCAGAACGATTTGACGCCCGGGATTCCGCGTCATGGTACGGGCAACATGCTCGAGCCCACGGGCGTATTGGTCCAGATTGACCCTGACGGGCCGTCCCGCCATCAGGGTCAGACTGCAGCTTTCGAACCCGCCCTCCTCCATGCGGCGCTGCATCTCCTCCAACTGAAAAATGGAGATCGACAGGACCTTATCGGAACTGGTCCGACGCTCAAAAATCTCCTCGAGCAGCCGGTTCTCCCTGAGGCAGCGCCGGATCATCGCGGTGCTCACGCCGTTGTCGGACAAAATTTCCTCCAACAGCGCGGGATCCGTAGCCGCGAACACCGGGACGGGCAAAAAGGCGCATATCGGCCCATCCTGCCGGTCGGACTGCAGCAACTCGCCCAGAGAGGGCAGAAGCCGACTTTGAGAAAAATCCCTGAACAGGGGGCGGCTGGACGCCTGGACCATCTCGACGACCCGCTTGTGCTGCGCGATGGAGCGGGCATCGGAGAACACGGTGGTATCGCAATGCCCCGGCCCCATGGAGAGCCCCATGACGGAGCGGGCGTGCTCCAGGATGAAAAAGGAGAACCAGTGGACCTCCGCGTCGTAATACTCATGGTAGTGCCAGTCGACGTTCCGGTGAAAGAGAAGAGGGCTGCAAAACCGAAAGAAATGAAAAAACTGCTCGTGATAAACCGTGAAGTGGACGACGAAGGTAGCCCGAAAGCCGCGCTCGAGAAGCCGATAGAGCCGATCCTGCCAGCGGCGGACGTAATCCGGATCCTCCAGCAACCAGCGGTACTGCTCGCACTCGATGAAGATGATTCTCCCCGGCTCGGGCATCGCCTCGGCCAGATCCAATACCTCGGAGATCGCGTCGCGCCTTCCCTCCCCCCCCTCATAGATAAGGACCTTCGCGACGCAGGCAGCCCTAGACACCTCCAGAAAGACGGGTTCCAGGGGCAGGGAGGCCCTGCTCAACAAAAAAGCCTGAAGCCGGGCCCGTATGGCTCCCTGCGTATCCAGGGCATCCAGGGGATTGAGCTCCTTCAGAATCTCGATGACGCGTGAAGCCCTCTCTTCATCCTCAAGCAGGAAAAAATCCAGGAGAGGCCCAAAATGTCCCGAGTGCTCGGACAAACGCCGCCGACCGCTCTTCCATTTGCTCACCAGGCTGGCATCGACGTGGAGATGCCTGGCGAGAACGGTCACGGGGACCCCCAATCGGGCCAACAGCAGCGCAAAGGGCGGTGAGTGATCCGTTTGCGTTTTCCTTCTGTTTCCGGGCGGGTTCGGTGTCATAGCCATCGACCTCGCTGATTCGAGCTCCGTTCATGCAAAAGACGCGGCACGATCCAGTCCGTGCATACTTTTATAATGCCCCTTGCCCCTCCTGTCAAGGGTTCGTCACAGGACACAACCCTGACAAAGCCTCTGAGGCCCTTCACAAACCTCCTGCCATGGGTTAGGATGTATCCGTCACAGGATGTCGATCGACAATTTCTCTAAAACAGAAAAAAGCAACCTGGTAAACTTTTCAAATTTCCACATGAAATTCGCGATGCCCTTCGCTGTCCGGAGGCGAAAGATCGTCGCACCAACCTCATGGGTCCACCGGGAGATACTCTTCAAGCAGCGCACAACCGTCCTTGCCATGGCGGCGGAGCTTCATAACCGCTCGAGAAACCAGTGTTTCTTGCTCTTTTCGTGAGCCTGAACCGACCGTTTTTCGGCACCACGGAACTTTCTATCGATTACGGTTTCCGTAAACCAAATCAAACGATCGAGGAGTGATTATGATGGCGGAGAACAAGGATTATAAATTTGTGGACAAGTACGGCTTCAACGAGGAGCTTCTGAAGGAGGCCTTTGCCGAGGCCCGCAAGATCTACAAGGAGCGCGGCTTCATGCGCAAGATGGGAATGGGAAAGGCCCCGGCGATCACCACCGTCGACATGGCCAAGGCCTGGATGAGCGAGGGACACGTGTTCACGTGCGACCACTCCAACGAGGTCTGCGCCGAGGCGCTCAAGGTCCTCGAGGCGGGAAGAAAGTCCGGCGTGCCGATTTTCCACACCACTACGGGCTACATTGGCGAGCGTCAGTGGGACCTTCCCCGCTGGGACGAGAAGATCCCGATGAGCGCGCTCGACATCAGCTCGCATTGGCTCGAGATCGATCCCAAGCTGAAGCCCCGCCCGGAGGAACCCGTCATCCATAAGAAGTACGCGTCCAACTTCTTCGGTACGCACCTGGCTCAGACCCTGACCTACCTGGGCGTGGACACCGTCATCGTCATGGGTGCGACCTCCTGCGCCTGCGTCCGCCACACCGTCATGGACTCCACCGGCTACGGCTTCAAGACCGTCATCCCCGAGGGGACGATCGGCGACCGTGTGCCCGGCGTCATCGAGTGGAACCTGTTCGACATGGAGGCCAAATTCTGCGATGTGGAGCCCGTCGACGTCGTCGTGAAGTACCTCGAGGGCATCGATCCCAGCGTTTACAAGAAGCCCGAGAGGAAATACGGCAACTGAACCGGTTATCGGCAAGCGCCGCATCGCCACGTTGTGAGCGCTTCCGCCTTTCCCCAAGGGGGCGCCGCGCAGGCGCCCCCTTTTCATCCGCTGCAAGCCTCAGGAAGAAAAGGAGATGAAACGCATGAGCCTCTTGATAAAGAACGGCACGATCGTCACCTCCGTCAACGAGTTCCAGGGCGATATCTACATCGAGGACGGCAAGTTCAAGGAGATAGGGACCAAACTGGACGTGAAGGCGGACAAGGTGGTGGATGCCTCCGGCAAGTTCGTCTTCCCGGGCGGGGTGGACGAGCACGTTCACTACGGGTCCTTCGGGGGGCGTCTTTTCGAGACGACGGACGCCGCCGCGGTGGGCGGCACCACGACCATCATGGACTTCGCCCCCCAGGACAAGGACGTTCCCCTGCTGGAGGCCATCCGCAGACAGGCCGCAAAGGCCGAGAACGTCGCCTGCGTGGACTACGGCTTCCACGGAATCATCATGGATCCCAAGGATTCCGTCTTCGAAGAGATCGAACACCTTCCCGAGGTGGGGGTATCCTCCCTCAAGCTCTTCATGGCCTACAAGGGCACCAGTTTCTACTCGGACGACGAATCCATCCTCAAGGCCATGATGCTGGCGAAGAAGTTTGGGATCACCATGATGGTTCACGCCGAGAACGCCGACATGATCGCCGTGCTTCAGAAATATTATCTGGACCAGGGCAAAACGGATCCCGTCTATCATTACTATTCCCGTCCGCCCGTCGCCGAGGACGAGGCCACGAGCAGGGCCATCTATCTCGCAAAGATGGCGGACTGCCCGCTCTTCGTGGTGCACGTCAGCACGAAGGGAGCGATGGAGGCCATACGCGACGCCCACATCGCGGGGCAGCCCGTCTTCGGGGAGACCTGCACCCACTACCTGACCCTGACCACGGATTGCCTGGCCAAGCCCGACTTCGAGGGGGCAAAATACGTTTGTTCTCCTCCCCTGCGCCCGCAGCTTCATCAGGACGCCCTTTGGGAGGCCGTGAGGGAGGGCTGGCTGATAGGAGTCGGCTCCGACCACTGCGCCCTCGACGGAGGCTACGAGATCACGAAGAAAAAGGGCATGGGCAACTTCGCCAAGATCCCCAACGGATGTCCGGGCGTTCAGGATCGCTTGGTTCTGCTTTGGACCTACGGGGTCCTGAAGGGAAAGATTACGCGCCAGAAGTTCGTCGATCTGGCCTGCACCACGCCGGCGAAGATGTCGGGACTCTACCCCCGAAAAGGATTGATCGCCGTCGGATCGGACGCGGACGTAGTGGTTTTCGACCCCGATTTCAAGGGGACGATCACCAACGCCACGAGCCTTCACGGCATAGACTACAGTCCCTTCGAGGGGTTCCCCATCCAGGGGCGCCCGGAACTGGTCTTCCTCCGGGGAAAGCTCGTGGCCGAGAAGGGAAAGTTCGTCGGAGAGAAGGGCAAGGGCGAGTGGGTGCGCAGCAAGCCCTATGCGCTCTGTTACGACTATTACAAACTTCAGGAAAAACTGCCC
>NZ_RQYL01000030.1 GCF_003860125.1 Fretibacterium sp. OH1220_COT-178
CAGGACGAATACCTTGCGCGCTTGC
Organism: Fretibacterium sp. OH1220_COT-178; assembly: GCF_003860125.1. NCBI lineage: Bacteria > Thermotogati > Synergistota > Synergistia > Synergistales > Aminobacteriaceae > Fretibacterium > Fretibacterium sp. OH1220_COT-178. Next base: position 26 of record NZ_RQYL01000030.1, read on the forward strand.
TTGACGGGCAATTTCAAGTCACCTGAATTCCTCATGCCTCCATTATCCAAGAGGCTCCTGTCCTGAGGGGGGGGTGACATTCTCTCGGTCCCGTTAAGGGATGACATTATCACAGTCCGGCGACAGATGCAGCCGTTTGGGTCGCTTTATAGTGTACAATTGAGAGGATGCGCGAAATTTTGGGGGCGTCTTCCCGTGGTGGGGAGGCGTCTCGTGGTGTTGCCGTTTTGATTTAAAAGGCAGCGATCGGGAGGGACCAGGTTGGCTGAGACTGCGGGGCTCGAGAAGTCCATGCTCAAAAAAATTCTGCACTATTCGGACGTCGGCGTCGCCCTCCTTATGGTCCTCGTCGTCGTCATGATGGTGATCCCTCTCCCCACGTGGCTGATCGACATCCTGCTGTCCACCAACATCACCCTGGGCGTGGTCGTCCTGCTGGTGACGTTCTACGTGAAGCGGGCGCTCGACCTGTCCGTTTTTCCGACGCTGCTTCTGATCGTCACGCTTTTTCGCATCGCTCTGAACGTCTCCACGACCCGTCTCATCCTCCTGAACGGATATGCCGGCGAGATCATCATGGCGTTCGGCAATTTCGTCGTCGGGGGCAACTATATCGTCGGCGTCGTGATCTTCCTGATCCTCGTGATCATTCAGCTTCTGGTCATCACCAAGGGCGCGGAGCGCGTCGCCGAGGTCGCGGCCCGGTTCACCCTGGACGCCATGCCGGGCAAGCAGATGGCGATCGATGCCGACCTGAACTCCGGGCTCATCGACGATCAGGAGGCCCGGGCGCGGCGCAGGGACATCCAGAGGGAGGCCGACTTTTACGGGGCGATGGACGGCGCCTCCAAGTTCGTCAAGGGGGATGCCATCGCCGGCCTCATCATCACGACCATCAACATCGTGGGCGGGCTCTCGATCGGCGTGTTCCAGAGGGGGATGCCCGCCGGGAGGGCCGCCACGCTCTACAGCCTGATGACCGTCGGCGACGGGCTGGTCTCGCAGATTCCCGCCCTGCTGTTCTCCACGGCCACGGGCGTCATCGTGACGCGGGCGGCCGCGGCCTCCGACCTGGGGCAGGATATCGTAACGGCCTTCACCAAATATCCGCGTCCCCTCTACATCGGCTCCGGCCTGCTGTTCTCTCTGGCCTTCCTCCCCGGCCTCCCCACGGTCCCATTCGTGATCCTGGGGTCTCTGATGGGCGGGTTGGGCTACATGGTCGCCCGCGAGGGGACGGCGCAGGAGATCGAGGGGGAGGGGCCGCGTTCCGGAACGGCGGCGCAGCCCTCGGGGGCCGGTATGCCGCCGCCGGGCGCCCCCCAGGCCGGGAGCGAGGCGAGGCCCGCGCCGGCTTCGCCGGAGGACGTCATGCGCCTCCTGACCGTGGAGCCCATGGAGGCCGAGATCGGTTACGCGATCATTCCCTTGGTGGACCCGGCCCAGGGCGGCGACATGCTGGAGCGGATCGGCACGATCCGCAAGCAGATGGCCGTGGAGCTTGGCGTCGTGGTCCCCCCCATCCGAATCCGCGACAACATCCAGATCAAGCCCACGGAGTACGTCCTCCGGGTCAAGGGGGCCGAGGCCGGGCGCGGCGAGCTGCTTCCGGACCACTATCTGGCGATGAACACGGGCGGGGTCGAGGAGGAGCTGATCGGAATTCCGACGACGGAACCCGCCTTCGGCCTGCCCGCGCTCTGGATATCCCCGGACCTTCGGGACAAGGCCGAGGCCATGGGGTACACGGTGGTGGACGCACCGTCCGTTCTGGCGACCCATCTGTCGGAGGTCATCCGGAGGAACGGGGCGGACCTTCTGACGCGTCAGGAGGTCCAGAAGCTGACCGATATGGTCAAGGAGAGTGCCCCGGCGGTCGTCGAGGAGCTTCTGGGGTCCCTGTCCCTCGGGGAGATTCAGAAGGTGCTCCAGAACCTCATTCGGGAGCAGGTGCCGATCCGCGATCTCGTGACGATCTTCGAGGCGCTGGCGGATTACGGCAAGCTGTCCCGGAGCGTGGATTTTCTGACGGAACGCGCGCGGGAGTCCCTGTCCCGGCTAATTTCCCTGAAGATCCAGGGGGCGGACGGGGTGGTCACGGCGGCGACGCTGTCCCCGAACTGGGAGCAGAAGATCATGGCGAGCGTGGATGGGGACCTGGCCCGGGGCTGGCAGCTGAACATGGACCCGCGCGAGGTTCAGAGGATGATCGCCGCGATATCCCGCGCCGTCGACGAGATGCTGGTCAAGAACCAGGCTCCCGTGCTGCTGGTGCACCCCAATGTCAGGCTGATCGTGCGGCGCCTCATCGAGGGCTCCATAGCGAACGTCTTTGTGGTATCGTACAACGAGATCGCTCATGGCGTACAAATAAAAACGGTGGGAATGGTGGAATAGATGCGGGTTGTCAATCAGATCACCTTCGAGGCCAGGGACGATGCGGACGCCCTGAGACTGGCGGCCGAGCGGTTGGGCAAGGATGCCGTGATTCTCTCCACGAGGCCGGTGCGCGTGGGAGGATTTATGGGGCTTTTTCAGCGTTCGGTCCTGCTGGTCTCGGCCGGAATCCTCGAGGAGGAGCCCAAAAAGGAGTCCAGGGCCAGGGAGTCCCGGGACGACGAGGCCTCCCGGCGGGAGAGCCTGATCGCCTTTCAGAAGCTGATGGAGTTCAAGGAGCGTTCCGCGGCCTCCCAGGGGGTCGCCGCGGCGCCGCGCCCCCAGCCCGACCCCGCGAGGACGCTCTACACCCCCGCGGCGGGGGGCGTCACGGCCTCGGCGGACGGGGACAGTGTCCGCCTCTCCTCCGAGGGGCTGAGCAACGCCTACCGGGACAGGGCCGAGCCGTCGCCCCGCCCGGGGACGATTTCCGCCTCGGACGCCCAGATGCTCAAGGAGGAGGTGGGGGCCCTGTCGCAGCGCCTCGACTCCCTGATGAAGCGCCTGGGCGTCTCCGATGCCTCCAGAGGGGACCGTCCCAAAGGGGCGGCGGGCGGCTCCTTTCGTGCGGGCCTGCCCCTCGGGGAGGGCGAAGCCCCGGGGGCCTGGGACGAGCGCGACGTCGAGGAGCGGCTGAGGGCCGCGGAGGTCGACGAGCGGTTCGTCTCGGAGCTGATCGCGGGCTACGGCGCCTCGCAGAGGCGCCTCCCCTTCGTCGATTGGCTGGGCTCCAGAATCCCGTGTTCGGGGGACGATGCGGGGGCGGCTACGGGGGGGCGGAAGGTGATGCTCCTGGGGCCCACGGGGGTCGGCAAGACGACCACGATCGCGAAACTGGCCGCGATCCAGGCGCTTTGGGAGCATAAGGATGTGCTGCTCCTGACCAGCGACACCTATCGCATCGCGGCGGTCGATCAGCTGCGCACCTATGCTAAGATACTGGGGGTTCCCATAGAGGTGGTCTTCGACGCGGAGAGCTTTCCATCGGTCCTGTCGGACCACGCGGATGCCGAGCTCATCCTGCTTGATACGGCCGGACGCGCTCAGAGGGACCGCAAGAGCCTCGAGGCCTTCGAGACGCTCTACAATGCCTTCGCCCCCGATGCGGTTCACCTCGTCCTGGCGGCCAACATGAAATACCGGGATATGCTGGACGTCGTAGACCATATACCCGATATCCCGATCAGCCATCTGATCTTCACCAAGCTGGACGAGACGGTCAGTTACGGGGCCATTTTCAATATTCGCCAGGTCCTCGGATGCCCCGTGTCCTTTTTGACCGCGGGGCAGAACGTGCCCAATGACATCGAGACGGCCTCGGGGAAGCGCATCGCGGAGCTTTTGATGTCGACGGATCGGGGGCGTCGGATGGAATGAGCTTCGCTCCGTCGGATCAGGCCGGGGACCTCAGACGCCTTGTCGAGGCCCAACGCCGGGAGGTTCGGCAGAACGGCGGGGCCGGGCCGAGGACGGTCGCCGTCCTCAGCGGCAAGGGGGGGGTGGGCAAGAGCAACTTGGCGCTTGCCCTCTCCTGTGCTTTGGCCGACCAGGGCAAAAGGGTCGTCCTGCTGGACGCGGACCTGGGAATGGCGAACATCGACATCCTGTGCGGCATCAGTGCCCGCTTCAACCTCTCCCACGTCGTCGACGGAAGCCGGCGGCTCGACGACGTGCTGGTGCCCCTCGAGGAGCGTCTGGACATCCTTCCGGGAGGGGCTGGCCTCAAGGAGATGGCCGACCTCGACGATGCCGAGCTGGCGGGGGTGATCGACGCCCTCGGGCTTTTGGAGGACCGGGCCGACATCGTGGTGCTGGACACGGGGGCGGGCATCCACAAGGGGGTTCTGGCCTTCGCCCTGGCGGCGGATACCACGGTCCTGGTGACCACCCCCGAGCCGACCTCGGTCCGCGACGCCTATGGCGTCATCAAGTCGATCGGGGGCGTTGCCGAGGAGCGGGAGCTTCTGCTCGTCGTGAACATGGCCGCCAGTGAGCGAGAGGCGCGTGAGGTGGCCGACCGCATCGTGATGGCCGCAAAGCAGTTCCTGGGGCGCGCTCCCGTCTATTTGGGCTGCGTTCTGAGGGACGAGACGGTGGGGCGGGCGGTGCGCCTCAGACGGTCGTTTTACCGTCTTTTTCCAGCCGCTCCAGCCGGGGCCTGCGTCCGGAGACTCGTGGACGGCTTGCTGGGTCTTTGGGGCGGACATAGGGAGCCCTCATTCGCGCCGAAGGGGTTCAAGGCCTTTTTTCTGCGCCTGTCCAGAGCTTTCTTTATGGAGAAGTGATCATGCCGGTAGAACAGGAAAAAACACGAAGCGTTCTCCAGACCCTCATTGGATCGAAGATGGAGCTCGGGATCACGAACGGGCTTTATAAGGGAAGCTATGCCTCCCGGCTGGAGGACCTCTCCGATCCCTCGGGGGATGAGCTTCCCTTGCTCGGCGTCGCGCATCCGATGTTCAAGGGGGCGCTCCTTCCGATGTCCCGCAGCCTGGAGCTCGATCTGAAGATCGAGTCGAGCGGTTGTTTCTATCAGGGGCAGGCCGAGATCGTGCGGCACGTCATCAACGTTCCGATCCCCCTTTTGTGGCTGTCCCTCAAGGCGCCGCTCGAGAAGGTCCAGCGCCGCATGTTCGTCCGGGTTCCCTGTATGCTCAAAGGCCGGGCCTTCCTGTTGGAGCTCGAGCAGGATGGGGCCGCTGCGCCGGACGACCTGCCCGACCGGCACTGGTTTCCCGTCGTGCTTCGGGACATCAGCCTCGGCGGGGCCGGGGTGCTTCTCCGGAAGGAGGACGCGCCTTTCTGCAGGGAACGGGGGCGTTATCTTCTGCAGACCACGATAGGCGAGACCGAGTTCTTCATCGTGTGCCGCCTGATCAAGGTGTTCAACGTCGACGAGGAGGGGCGCATGGAGGTGGGGATGGCCTACGAGGGGCTTCCCGCCTTCACGGAGAAGCTGATGGGCGGATTTATCCGTCAGCAGGAACTGAACACGCGGGGGGCGTGAGGGAACCATGAGCGAGAGGAAGACCAGGGTGCTGATCGTCGACGACTCCGCCCTGATGCGGAGGATGCTGGGGGACATCCTGTCCTCCGACCCGCGTATCGAGGTCGTGGGGACGGCCAGGGACGGGGTGGACGGCCTGGAGAAGATCGCCTCGCTGGCGCCCGACGTCGTGACCCTGGACGTGGAGATGCCCCGGAAGGACGGGCTCGCCACCTTGGAGGAGATCATGAGGACCCGCCCCATGCCGGTCGTCATGGTCAGCAGCCTGACTCAGGAGGGGGCCGAGGTGACCCTGAAGGCCCTGTCGCTGGGCTGCGTCGACTTCGTGGGAAAGCCCTCGGGCGCCATATCCATGGACATACAGGCCGTCGGAGCCGACCTGATCGCCAAGGTCCTGATGGCGAGGACGGCCCGGATCCGTCCCCCCCGCAGGGAGTCCCCGTTGCCGCGTCCCCGTCCGGTTTCGGGCGTGGGGCCGCGTCCCGTGGGGGCCAGGGGACGACGTGAAATTGTAGCGATCGCCGCATCGACGGGCGGTCCCGTGGCGTTGCAGCAGCTTCTGTCCTGTCTGCCGGGCAACTTTCCGGTCCCCATCGTCGTGACGCAGCACATGCCGAGGGACTTCACGGCCTCCTTCGCCAGGAGGCTCGATGCGGTGTCCGAGTTGTCGGTCGTCGAGGGCTTCGATGGTCTGGCCCTCAAGCCGGGGCTCGTCGTGATCGCCCCCGGGGGGCGCCATCTGCTGATTCGCCGCAGGGGCGCCGGGGCGTTCTGCGAGCTCTCGGACGCCCCGCCGGTGTTGTCTGTCAAGCCATCTGCGAATATAATGTTTTTGAGCGTGGCGGACGAGTACGGAGGCAACGCCCTGGGGGTCGTCCTCACGGGAATGGGGCGGGACGGAGCGGACGGCGCCGCGGCGCTGCACCGGAAGGGGGCTCGCATCATTGCGGAGTCCCAGGAGACCTGTGTGGTGTACGGAATGCCCAAGGCTGCGGTGGAGGCGGGCGTCGTGGACGAACTGCTTCCCTTGCCGGAGATTCCCGACTCTCTGCTCAAAAATCTCAAGGGATAGACACATATAAAGTCAGGGCACTCATACTGCCGAAAAACCATAGAACGATCAATTTTTGGAAATCACGAGTTTGGGGATGGTAAGTCATGACGGACATGGACATGAGCCAATACCTGGGAGCGTTTCTGGACGAGGCGGACGACAACCTTCATAAGCTTGACGATCTTCTGCTGGCCCTGGAGAAGGACACGGTCAATATGGATGTCATCAACGAGATCTTCAGGGCCGCCCATACGCTGAAGGGTATGTCGGCGACCATGGGGTTCGAGAAGATGGCCGGGTTGACCCACGCGATGGAGGACCGCCTGGACGAGGCGCGCAAGGGGGTGCGCCATCTTGTCGATTCGGATATGAATCTGTTGTTTACCGCCCTAGACTCGATACAGGGTATGGTGGACTCGATAAGGGGCGGAGGCAGCGACGCCCACCTCGACGTATCCTCCCTGGTCGCCTCCCTGCGCAACAAGGAGCCGGCGCCTGCGGCTCCGGCCGAGGCTCCGGCTTCAACGTCCCTGGATGGATTTTCCGGTCAGGAGTCGGAGTGGGTGGCCGAGGCGGAGGGGCTGGGGATGACCGTCTACGGCCTGCGCGTCACCCTGAGCGAGAATTGCCTCCTCAAGGCGGCGCGTGCCTATATGGTGGTCAACCGCCTGGAGGAGATGGGGGACATCATCAAGACCGAGCCCTCCGTCGAGGCCCTCGAGAACGAGGAGTTCGGGATGGAGTTTTCGGTCTTCATCGGTTCGTCCTCCCCGTCGGAGGAGATCCGGCAGGCGGCGCTCAAGATCAGCGACGTGGCCTCGGTGGATCTGCGGGAGGTCCGGTCCGGCTCGTCCGAATCCGCGCGGCCGGACGAGCCCGAGCCCCGTGCCGCCAGGTCCGAACCCGTCAGGCCGGAGGCGCCGAAGGCCGAGCCCGCCAAGCCCGAGGCTCCCAAAGCCGCCGTGGGGGGCGCACCCGCCGCCAAGGCGGAGGGGAGCAAGAAGGCGAGCCAGACGGTCCGGGTGGATATCGGCCGTCTGGACAAGCTCATGAACCTGGTCGGAGAGCTGGTGATCGGGCGCGCCCGAATAGAGCGTCTGGTCCAGGAGGCCCGCCTTCGCGAGTTCGACGAGCCGCTTTCCCAGCTGGGGCGCATATCGGGCGATATTCAGGAGCTGGTCACCAAGCTGCGCATGGTGCCGGTCTCCTTCACGTTCGACCGTTTCCCGCGCCTGATCCGCGACCTGTCGAAGACGCTGGGCAAGGACATCGAACTGGTCCTCGAGGGGCAGGACACCGAGCTGGACCGCACGGTCATCGACGAGATCGGAGACCCCATGGTGCACCTGATCCGCAACTCCCTGGACCACGGCATCGAGCGGCGCGAGGACCGTCGGGCCGCCGGGAAGCCCGAGAAGGGCATCCTGAAGATATCCGCCTATCAGGAGGGCAGCGGCGTCATCATCGAGGTCTCCGACGACGGTGCGGGCATCGACCCCGAGCGGGTCAAGCAGAAGGCCGTCGAACGCGGCATCATCTCCGAGGAGGAGGCCGCGGCGATGTCCGACGAGGAGGCGGTGCAGCTGGTCCTCATCCCGGGGTTCAGCATGGCGAAGGCCGTCACGGACATCTCGGGGCGCGGCGTCGGGATGGATGCCGTCAAGTCGAAGGTCGAGGCCTTGGGAGGCCAGCTGGACCTCGTGTCCAGGCTCGGCGAGGGGACGCGGGTCTACGTCCGTCTGCCCCTGACGCTCGCCATCGTCCTCTCCCTGCTCATCAAGGTGGGCGACGAGACCTATGCCATCTCGCTCGAGAACGTCGAGGAGACGATCCTCGTCAAGAAGGAGAACATCAAGACGGTCCATGGCGCCCCGGCGACCCTGCTGCGGGGCGAGGTGCTGTCGCTCAGCGACCTCGGGGACGTGCTCGGCACCGCGATGGACGACACGGAGCGCGACGAGTATCCCGTCGTGGTGGTCAAGATCGGCAAAAACAAAATCGGCTTCATCGTCAACGAACTGATAGGGCAGCAGGAGATCGTCATCAAGTCCCTGGGGCGGTTCCTCTCCAAGATCAGGGGGATCACGGGCGGTACGATCCTCGGCGACGGCAACGTGGCTTTGATTTTGGACGTGGCGTCCTTTTACTCTACCAAGGGGTAGCGGAGGTCCCAATGCTTGATTTGAGTTCATTCAACTATATGCAGTTGGACGCCATCCGGGAGGTCGGCAACATCGGCACGGGAAATGCGGCGACCGCGCTGTCGAAGCTCCTTTGCCGCATGATCGACATGGACGTACCGAAGGCGGAGCTCGTCTCGATATACGAGCTGTCCCAGCATTACGGCGACCCCATGGAGCTCATCGCGGCGGTGTTCGTCCGTTCCCTGGGGGATTTCGGGTGCAGCCTGATCTTCATCCAGAAGGAGGAGGACGCCCGGATGATGGTCGACCTGCTGCTGAAGCAGCAGTTCGGGGATTCCGTCCCCCCCGATCTTCCGCAGGAGATGACCGACAGTGCCCTGACCGAGGTGGGCAACATCATCCTGAGCTCCTTCCTCAACGCCATCAACCTTCTGATCGGGACCCAGCATCAGATCTCGGTGCCCGGTGTCGCGCACGACATGCTGGCCTCGATCCTCGACGTGGTCGCCTCCATCTTCGGCCAGATGGGGGAGATGGCTCTGGTGGTGAACACCCAGCTTCGCGTCGAGGGGACGGGGGGCGAGCCCATCTCCGGCAACATCATCATGCTGCCGGACCCCGACGCCCTCGAGCTCTTGCTGAGAAAGTTGCAGGTGCTTTAGCCATGGAAAATGCCTACCACGTGGGAATGGCCGACCTGGTGGTCGTCAGCGCTCCTGCGAAGTTGGTGACCCTGGGGCTGGGCTCCTGCATCGGGCTGGTGGTCTTCGACAGCGTGGCCAAGGTTGCCGGCATGGTCCACATCATGCTTCCCGACAGCCGAGGGGCGAAGACGATCGAGAAGGTGGGGAAGTTCGCGGACACGGCGGTGCCCGCCCTTCTCGACGAGATGATCAAGAAGGGCGCCTCGAAGGCCCGCATGAAGGCGAAGATCGCCGGAGGCGCTCAGATGTTCGCCCTGCCCGGGGCCCAGACGGATTTTCTGGCGGTGGGCGCCCGAAACGTCAAGGAGACGACGGATATGCTCGCCAAGGTGGGGATTCCCCTGATCGCCTCGGACACGGGCGGAAACAAGGGGCGCACCGTGGAGTTCTCCACGGACAACTGGATTCTGACGATCAAGACCCTGGGCAAGGGGAAGTCGGAGATATAGGTCCTTCCTTGACCGAAGGGGCCGAGGAGATGGAGGACGGGAGGGAGATTCCTTGAGCCTTGAAGCCTCCGATGCCGAGTTGTGGGAGGAGTACGCGCGGTCGCCCACGCCGGCGTGCCGGGAGCGGATTGTCAAACGCTACCTTCCCCTGATCAAATATGTGGTTGGGAGGATGACGGTTACCCCGCCGCCGGGCCTGGACTACGAGGACTTGTGGAGTTTCGGCATCTTCGGCCTGCTGGATGCGATCGAGCGTTTCGACCTTTCCAAGGGGTTTTCCTTCCGGACCTTCGCCGTTCCCCGGATTCGGGGGGCCGTCCTGGACGAACTCCGCAAGTGCGACTGGGTCTCCCGGACCGGCCGGGAAAAGCTCCAGAGGCTGAACAGGGCCTCGGAAAAGGTGCTCAGGGATCGGGGCCGTCTGCGCGACGACTGGGTCATGGAGGAGATGGGCGTCGACGAGAAGGCCTATCGCGAGGTGCTGGAGCTGTCGAGCCGAAGCTACGTCGCCTCCCTGGACGAGGTCATGGAGCTCGAGGATGGGGAGGTCTCCCTGGAGGGGATCCTCTCCGACGGCCGGGAGGGCGCTGTGGAGCTCCTGGACCGCGAGGACGAGCTGAAGCGGGTCGTCGACGCGATGAAGCAGCTTCCCGAGCGGGAGGTTCAGGTCCTGTCGCTCTACTACTACGAGGGGCTTGCCCTCAAGGAGATCGGCCGGGTCCTGGGCGTGACGGAGTCTCGGGTCTCCCAGATCCACGGGCGCGCTCTCTCCGCTCTCAGGGCGATCCTCAGGGTGAACGTAGGCTGATTTTTCGGAAGGGTTTCGTTTCCCGCGGCGAGGTTCTTGCGCGGCGGAGGCGTCGAGGAGGCCGGCAAAACCGACCAAGGAGGGTGCGGCTTTGTGCGAGGAAATTCTGAAGCTGGAGGCGGATGATCGGGGGGTATGGATCTCGGCCCTGAAGGACGGGTTCTCCCAGGCCGAGGCGCTTGCGTTCCTCAGAAAAAACGGGGTACGGAAATACGATGCGCGGCTCCTCGAGGAGTTCCTTCGGGAGAAGAGCCGGACCCCGTTTCGGATAGCGCCCCGGGATCCCCTTCAGGAGAAGGAGGGCCGGGTCCTGATTCGTCTGGCGAGGGACAACATGTACGCCACGGCGACCCTGGAGGCCCCCTTTTTCACGAAGCCCTGGCCGACCGAGCGGGACGTGAGGGACGCCCTCGCCCAGAAGGGGGTCGTCTTCGGCATTGACGACTCCGCCATTGCGGCGTTGGTCGCGGACAGGCCGCTGGACGACTCCACGGTCGTCGCGCAGGGGACCCCACCGCGCGACGGTCGGCACGCCAGGATCGAACTTCTGGTCGACCCCGAGAGGCCCCCGGAGGTCGGAGAGGACGAGAGGGTCGACCACTGGAGCCGAACGACCCTTGTCAGCGTCCTCAAGGGCCAGGAAATTGCGGTGAAGCACCCGGCCGTGCCCGGGGTGGACGGGACCACCGTCATCGGCTCGCCGATCAGGACGGCGGCGGTGAAGGACGTCTCGTTTCCCGCCGGGGACGGGCTGGAGACGGCCGAGGGGAACGAGCTTTCCCTGGTCGCGGCGGTCGACGGACAGCTGGCCTGGAAGAACCGCAAGCTGACGGTGGTCCCTGAAATCGAGATTTCGGGGGACGTCGATTTCGGCGTCGGCAGCATCGACTTCACGGGGACGGTCCGCATCAAGGGGGCCGTCCGGGAGGGCTTTCACGTCGTCTCCTCGGGCGACATCGAGATCAACGAGATGGTCGAGGGAGCCCGCGTGGAGAGCCAGTCCGACATCGTCATTCACGGCGGCGTCCGCGGGATGTCCAAGGGCATGATTCGGGCGGCGGGCGACGTCACCCTCGGCTTCGCGGATCAGGCCACCATCCGCAGCGGGGGGACCGTCTCCGTCAAGAACGCTCTCCTCCACAGTCAGGTGACCGCCCAGAGGGCCGTCATCGTCATGGGAGGGCCCAAGGCCCAGATCGCGGGCGGCAGGGTCGAGGCCGGGGTGGAGGTCTCCTGCCAGATTCTGGGAAGCGAGATGGGGACCCGGACCGAGATCGTGGTTGGAATTCCTCCCGAGCAGCTCGAGCGCCGGCGCCTCCTTCAGGCCGACGTCGCGCAGAACAACGACAACCTGGCGAAGCTCGAGGCCAATATCGTATTTTTGAAAAAGCTCGAGGCCGCAGGGCAGCTCGACGACCAGAAGCGGGCGATGCTGTTGTCGGCCACGAAGATGAAATTCCAGATACAGGCGGCCCTGAAGCCGATGACTGAGGAGCTCAAGGCCCTCGAGGAGGGCATCGAATCCTTCCGTGTGAAGGGGGTCGTGCGGGCCCGGGACATCTGTTATCCCGGGGTTCAGATCTCCCTCCGCGGCGTTTCCTACGTGGTGCGGGAGGCCTGCAGGTTCAGCTCCTTCGTCGTGGAGAACGGCTCGGTCGTCCTGAAACCCTTCGATTACCAGCCTTGACCTTTGACGGAGCCGCCCCCCTCGCGGAGGGGCCGGCGGCCCTGGCCCGATGGTGAGGAGGTGTTCCTTTGGTTCAGCCCATAAGCCTTTTGATGGCCCACTTCAACGTGGAACACAGCGCTCAGGTTTCCAGGGAGGCCCTTGCCGCGGCCCAGCAGACCGGGCAGGGGCACGAGGTGGTCCAGGAGAGCGTGAGGCGCACCCAGATGGTGCAGGCCGGCGCGGCCGCCGCCGAGGTGCGGAAGGTGCAGCGCCGGGACGAGGACGAGCAGCGGGAGCGTCGCCGGGACGAGGGACGCGATTCCTTCAGCCGTTCGGCTCGGTCCGCCGGAGGTGAGGAGGAGGGCCGTGAGGAGAAGGGGACAGCCTCCGGTTCCTTCGATTTTTACGCCTGACCCGGGAGAGCGGGGAAGCGGACGGCCGAGGATTTTGTCCTGATGAGGTGAAAGGGGAAGCGGATGGCGTCATCGAACAACAGCTTGGGATACGTCGTCGTCGAGGGGGCCGAGGGGCAGTTCCGCGGAGCCTCGCTCGTCGTCGACCTGCGGGGGATACCGATGGATTTCCGCTATACCGATCCGATCCGCCCCTCGCGGCTCGAACGCATCCTCTACGGCAGCGCGCTGGACGTCTATTTGCGCGAGGAGCTGATTTTGCAGAGCCTGATCGGTGCGGTCGAGGCCAACCCGCCGCTTTGGATCTGTTGCGAGGCGGACCTTACGGTCCCTCTGAAGACGGCGGGCAAGGGAAAGGCCCTGTGTCTTTCCGCGTCCACCCACGCTCCGCTCGAGGCGGCGGGGAGCGTGGAACCCACGGGGGAGCCCGAGGTCGTGCTGGTTCAGGCGGATTCCGTCAGCGCCCCCCTGCGCGCCGCCTTTCCGCCGGGCACACGGCCCGAGGAGATCAGGCAGGTTGCCGAGATGCTGGTCGATGCGGCCCGGACGATGGAGCTCCTGGAGCCCTTCGGCCGCATTCAGAAGGCGCTGGTCTCCCTGTCCGAGGAGTAGGCGTTTCCTTGTCCCTGTCGGAGATTCGGGATTACCTCTCGCGGCACTTTCTGGGGCGCGTCAAAGTCCATCGTCGCGTCGCGGCCCTGCCCGCTCCGGCTGTGCTGCCCCTGCGGCGCGAGGTGGCAACCCACGCGGTCCGCACGCATGCCAGGGTCCTGTCGGCCGAACTTCTTCCCATCGGTGGCCTGAATTGCTCGAGCCGTGATTTCCGTTTCTCCTCCGAGCTCGTCCGGGTGAAGGGGAGCCGCATCACGCGTTATGCTCCCCGGGAGCTTCGGATCGGGACGGCCCGGCCCCTGCGGGCATCCGTCCGTGCGGAGCTGAAGAGGGCGCAGGTCCTGCCTCAGGAGCGACGGAATCGCCTGCAGTGGCAGAAAGCCCGCCCGGCCGAGCCGGGCGTCATGGTTTTGGCCTGGTACGGTCCGATCGTGGAGGGGGCCGTCGCCAAGCTGACCCTGAATAAGCAGCGGGGGACGCTCCTGATCTGGTATAATCCCCAGAGCAGGCATTTCAACCCCAGGGGCCTGTACCTCTGTCGTCGGCTTGGGGTTCGGGAAAAGCCGGAATGGCGTTGGGTTTGACGTTGTCCCCGGAAGGGCGCCCGGGCAAGAGCGCGCTCCTTATAATACGCTTGGGAGGTTCGTAATTCGCATGACTGAGGAGAAGAAGGCGGAGACGTCTTCGGTGCGGGTGGGGGATTTGGCGGAGTGCACGGTGGAGCAGATCATGCCCTACGGTGCTTTTGTCCGTTTGCCTACGGGGCAGAGGGGGATGATCCACATCTCCGAGCTCTCGTTCAACTTCGTGAAGAAGGTGGAGGATGTTCTCTCGCTGCAGCAGAACATCAAGGCTCGGGTCATCAAGATCGACGAGAAGGGGCGCATCGACCTCTCCTTGAAGAAGGTCGAGGAACGTCCCCTGATCCAGGCCCCGGCCTCCCGCGAGGAAAAGGACAGCTTCGAGAAGAAGATGGCCTTCTTCCTCAAGACGAGCGAGGCCAAGATCGCGGACCTCAACAGCAAGATGAACGCCTCCAAGTCCGGTCGGAAGAAGTCGGGGGGACGTCCCAGAGGGTAGTGCCCCGTTACGGCTTGGGTGTCCCGCCGTTTCGCGCCGTGCGGGATCGGGGAAAGGTGTCCTTTGGAGCGGGCTCGGGGAGGGCGCTTTAGGGTGGACGTGTGTTTCGGTTTTCCCGGGGGGCGGACGCCTCCCTTTTTTTATAGGACCCTTCGCCCCGGGGAGCTGAGGGCGTTGGAGCGGCGGATGGAGGGGCATCGCTTCGACCCGTCCCTGATCCTGGGGGTGGGGCGTCCCTGCCGGTTTGGGGGCGCGCGCGTCCTCGTCTGCGCCCCTCTCGCCGGCCTGCGTCCCTTTCCAACGACCTTCTGGCTCGTCTGCCCCTGGCTGTTGCGTAAAATCGGGACGGTCGAGGCCCACGGGGGCGTCCGCCGCCTGGAGGATTGGCTGACGCGATGGGCGCCCGAAGCGTGGCGTCCGTACAATCGGGACCATCAGCTTCTTCGTCTGAAGCTGATGAGCCCTCTGGATCGGGAGCTGCTGCGCCGCTTCCGCCCCGGAGTCCTGGAGCGGCTGAGGCTCGGAGGGGTCGGGGGAATTCGCTACGGAGCGGAGATCCGCGTGAAGTGCGTGCACCTCCAGACGGCCTCGTGGCTCGGGCTCTCGCGGCACCCCGGGGAGCCTTGGCTGGTCGCGGAGGGGCTGGATGGGGATTGTGGCGGCGAGATGGTCCGCCTGTGTCTTGAATGACGGAGGGTGATGCGGATGTGGAAGGGGCGCTTTGGTGAGGACACCGCGCAGGTGCTGCAGAAGTTCGGCCAGTCCCTGGATCTGGACTGGCGCATGGCCGGGCACGACGTGCGGGGCAGCGTCGCCCACGTGAGGATGCTGGGGGCCGTGGGGCTGCTGAGCGCCGAGGAGGCCGCCAGGATCGAGGCGGGGCTGATGCGGGTCCTGGAGGAGATCCGGTCCGGCGCGCTCGAGCCCTCCGAGTCGCTGGAGGACGTTCACATGAACGTCGAGAACCGGCTGACGGCTCTAGAGCCCTCGGGGGCCCGTCTGCACACGGGCCGCAGCCGCAACGACCAGACCGCGACGACCGTGCGCCTCTACCTGCGGGACCGGCTTCTGGCCCTCGAAGAGGCGCTGCACGGTCTCCTGGCGGTGCTTTTGGACCGGGCGGAGCGCCATCGTCCCGTCATCGTCTCGGGCTACACGCACCTCCAGCAGGCGCAGCCCATCTCCCTCGGCCACTACTGGATGGCCTGGTTCGAGGCTTTTTTCAGGGACTGCGGACGCCTCGACTTCGCCCTGGACGCGCTGAACGAGTGCCCGCTGGGCGCCGGGGCGCTGGCGGGGTCCACGCTGCCCCTGGACCGGGAGATGACCGCGCGGCTGCTGGGCTTCGACCGCCCGACGCGCAACAGCCTGGACACGGTCGCCCAGCGGGACTACATGGCGGACTACCACCACTTCGCCGCGCTCTTCGCCGTGCACGTCTCCCGGCTTGCGGAGGACCTCATCATCTGGAGCACGCAGGAGTTCGGGTGGCTGAGGCTTCCGGACGCCTTCTGCACGGGGTCCAGCATGATGCCGCAGAAGAAGAATCCGGACGTCCTGGAGCTGGTCCGGGGCAGGACCGGCCAGGTGCTCGGGCACATGATGGACCTGCTGGTCACGCTGAAGGGGCTGCCCATGACCTACGACCGCGACCTTCAGGAGGACAAGCGCGGGCTCTGGGCCTCGATCGGCACGGTGGAGTCGGTCCTGGAGGTGCTGACGCCGATGCTCGCCCGGACCGAGGCGGACGAGGCGGCGGCACGGGCCGGCCTGGAGAAGGGGTTCGCTCTGGCGACCGACGTTGCGGAGTACCTGGTGCTGAAGGGCGTCCCGTTCCGCGAGGCGCACTGGAAGGTCGGCAGGCTGGTGAAGCACTGCATCGAGAGAGGAATCCGATTCGAGGACCTGACCCCGGAGGCGTGGCGGGAGCAGATCCCGGAGGCCGGTCCGGACGTTTTGGAACTGCTCTCCCTGGAGGCGAGCGTGGAGCGCCGGAACACCTACGGCGGTACGGGCTTCCGGCAGGTCGCGCTGCGCATCGCGGAGGGACGGGAGCGCCTGGCCGCTCGGCAAGACGCGCTGGCGGAGAGGCGAGGCCGTCTGGAACGGCAAACGTAAAGGGCCAAACGACGAAGCCCCGGCCTTGTCGGCCGGGGCTTCGTCGTCACTGGGCCGCGGGGACCGGAGGGGCGGAGGCCGCGAACGACAGCCCGTCGCCCTCGACGTCCACCGAGACGTGGCTGCCGGCGGCGAACTTCCCCGAGAGCAGGGAGTCGGCCAGGCGATCCTCGATGAGGGACTGGATGGCGCGGCGAAGGGGACGGGCGCCGTACTTGGGCTTGAAGCCCTTCTCCAGTATCCTGCTCTTCGCGCCGTCGCTGATGCCGATCAGGATGCCCTTTTTCTCCAGGCGCTCGCGCACCTCCAGGAGCATCGTGTCGACGATGCGCATCAGGCTCTCGCGGGAGAGCGGGCGGAAGACGGCCATCTCGTCGATGCGGTTCAGGAACTCCGGCCGGAAGGCCCGGTGCGCCTCGTCCAGGATGACGGTCCTCAGACGCTCCCAGTCCCGTGTCTCCGCGCTCTCCGCTGCGCCGAACCCCAGGGCGCTGCCCTGCTGGGCCTCCTTGGCCCCGATGTTGCTGGTCATGATGACCACGGTGTTGCGGAAGTCCACCTTGCGCCCCTGCCCGTCGGTCAGGTGCCCGTCCTCCAGAATCTGGAGCAGGACGTTGTAGACCTCGGGGTGGGCCTTCTCGATCTCGTCGAACAGCACGACGGAATAGGGGCGTCGGCGCACCGTCTCCGTGAGCTTGCCGCCGCTCTCGTGCCCCACGTAGCCGGGGGGGGCGCCCAGAAGCTTGGAGACCTCGTGCTTCTCCATGAACTCGCTCATGTCGATGCGGACCATGGCGTCCTCGCTGCCGAACAGGAAGCGGGCCAGGCAGCGGGCCAGCTCGGTCTTGCCCACCCCGGTCGGCCCCATGAAGAGGAAGCTCCCGATGGGGCGCCGCGGATCGCGAAGTCCCGTCCGGGCGCGGCGTATGGCCCTCGATACGGCGCCGACCGCCTCGTCCTGGCCGATGAGCCGGGCGGAGATCTCCTCCTCCATCCTCAGAAGCCGCTCGGACTCCGCTTCGGTGAGCTGCGTCACGGGGATCCCCGTCAGCTCGGAGACGACGTCGGCGATGTCCTCCGGAGTGACCGTGACGCGCTGTTGGGTCCGGTTCTCGCGCCACTCGGCCCGTGCGGCCTCCAGCTGGTCGGCCAGGGTGTGCTCCTCGTCCCTGAGCCGGGCCGCCGCCTCGAAGTTCTGCGCCAGCACGGCGCCCTCCTTCTGCCGGCGCGACTCCTCGAGGCGACGCTCCAGCTCCCGGATGGACTCGGGCGGGTCCAGGGTGCGGAGGCGGGACCGGGACCCGGCCTCGTCGATGAGGTCGATCCCCTTGTCGGGCAGGAAACGGTCCTGGACGTAGCGTGCGGAGAGCTGGGCGGCGGCCGACAGGGCGCCGTCCTCGATGGAGACCTGGTGGTGCGTCTCGTAGCGGTCGCGCAGGCCCTTCAGGATCAGAATGGTGTCCTCGATGCTGGGCTCCTCCACCCGGACGGGCTGGAAGCGGCGCTCCAGGGCGGCGTCGCGTTCGACGTACTTTCGGTATTCGTCCTGGGTCGTGGCCCCGATCATCTGAAAGGCGCCCCGGGAGAGGCTGGGCTTGAGGATGTTGGCGGCGTCCACGGCCCCCTCCGCGCTCCCCGCCCCGACGATGGTGTGCACCTCGTCGACGAACAGGATGACGTCGCCGGAGTCGCTGAGCTCCTTGACGATGCGCCGGAGACGCTCCTCGAACTCGCCCCGGTACTTCGTCCCCGCGACCAGGTTGCCGGTGTTCAGCTGGACGACGCGTTTGTCCTTCAGGGGCTCCGGCACCGCTCCGTCGGCGATCCTCTGGGCCAGTCCCTCGACGACGGCCGTCTTGCCCACGCCCGGGTCGCCGATCAGGACGGGGTTGCTCTTGGTCCGGCGGCAGAGCACCTGCATGATGCGGCGTATCTCCCGGTCGCGTCCGATGACGGGGTCCAGCTCGCCGTCGAGCCCCTTCTGGGTGAGGTCGATGCTCAGCTGGTCCAAAGTGGGGGTCCGGGAGCGCCCCTTCTTTCGGAGGCGGTCCGACAGCGGTTCGGCGTTCTGCCCCTTGGGGTCGGGGTTTCCCTCCCCCTCCTGCAGGATGGCCGCGATCTGCCTCTGGGCGGCTGCCGCGTCGACGCCCATCGTGAAGAAGTACTGAGAGACCAGGCTGTTGTCGTCGCCCAGGATGCCCAGCAGCATGTGCTCGGTATCCACGTAGTTGACGCCCATGTTACGCGCCTCGAGCATGGCGAGTTCGAGCGCCTTTTTCATGCGGGGGCTGAGCGGCAGGTCGATGGACTTCATGTTGGGCCGGGACTGGCCCATGGCCTCCTCGATCTGCGACTTGACGCGCTCCAGGTCCAGCCCCAGGGCGTTCATCGCCTGACAGGCCACGCCGCCCCCCTCGTGAATCAGGCCCAGCAGAATGTGTTCGGGCTCCACCATGGAGTGCCCCATCCGAAGCGCCTCGTGGTGGGCCAGTTGGATGACTTTTTTGCCGCGTTCCGTAAAAAATTGCCACATGGCTGTGCGTTCTCCTTGAAAAAAAGTGATCGGTTTCAGGCGAGCATCAGGCCGCGCAGCATTTTTTTCAGCATGTCGGCCTGAATGAGGTTGCGCTTGTGGGGCGAGAGGTCGAACTCGCTGCGCCCCAGCTCCTCCGCGTGCCGCAGAGCCACCTCGATGATCAGGCGCTCCCGGGCCGTGAGCAGGCCGCGCTCCTGGAGCGCCGGGAGCAGCTTCCGGCACTCCTGCTCCGTGATCGTCTCGCCGACGATATCGTCGATGTGGTGCAGCCTTTCCTCGGGATCCTCGCAGGAGATGCGCAGGATGCGGATGTAGCCGTGCCCGCCCCTCTGGCTCTCCACCAGAAAACCCCGTTCGGGGGTGAAACGGCTGCGGAGGACGTAGTTGATCTGGCTGGGCACGCAGCCGAACGTCTCGGCCAGCTCTTTGCGCCTCAGGGACACGATGGATTCGTCCCCCTCGGCGCCGAAGAGCTCGTGAATGTATTTTTCGATGGTTCGGGTCAGATTCGACAAAATGCGCTCCCTGCTTTCGAAAAAATTGAGGTCCTGTAGCGTCGTCCTTCATTCTAACTTTAAGGTCAGTTATAATCAATAATGAAAAATGCCGAGAGGCACCGAGTGACGTTTTGCGGCCGGGGACGTATACTTTTCGAGGGAGCGACGGTTGCATGTATGGACGGGACCCGCTGTGCGCGAGGTCTTGGCCGGTTCCCCGCAGGGTTTTTGAAAAAGGCTGCGGAGGCCGTCTTTGTTTTGTCGTCTGGAGGTTTTCGATTCGATGCCCAAACATGAGGAACGCGACAGGATGGACGATGAGGTCCTGACGCAGTCGGTGCTGCAGATTCGCTGTTTTCCCGACCCCGTGCTCAAGAAGCCCGCGGAGCCCGTGGAATGCTTCGACGCGGAGCTGCTGGATTTCGTGGAGAGGATGCGTGCCACGATGCGGATGAGCGATGGGGTCGGCCTGGCGGCCCCCCAGGTGGGGGAGTCCCGGAGGATCGCCATTGTGGAATATGACGGGCGCTCCTTCGTTCTGATCAATCCCCGGCTGCTCGAACAGAGGGACGAGCAGACCGGAGAGGAGGGGTGCCTGAGCTTCCCGGGCATCTATGCCGAGGTGCGGCGGCCCGCGTGGGTCCGGGTCGAGGCCCGGGACGAGAGAGGGGAGCTCCATATCCACGAGGTCGAGGGCTTTCTGGCCCGTGCGTTTTTGCACGAGATGGACCACCTGGACGGCAAGCTCTTCATCGAGTACCTCTCGCCCCTCAAGCGCGGAATGATCCGGAACAAAATGCGCAAGCGCGCGGCCGCGCCCCGGTGATGCGCCTGTGGTTCATGGGGAGCGGCGCGTTTGCGGCCCGGTGCCTGGCGCACATGAGCGCGTCGCTTCCCTTCGAGCGGGTGATCACGGGCGAACCCACCCGCGCCGGGCGCGGGCTGAAGGAGACCGTGTCCCGCGTCGAGGAGACCGCCGTGGCCCTGGGGCTCCCCCTGGAGCGGACGGGGCTCCTCTCCCGCAACGAAGCGCTGATGGGGGCCCTCGGCGCATCCCCGCCCGACGCCATCTTCGTCGTGGACTTCGCGCAGATGATTCGCGAGCCCTTCCTGGACGCGCCCCGCTGGGGCTGCTTCAACATCCACCCCTCGCTGCTTCCCCGCTGGCGCGGTGCGGCGCCCATCCAGCGCGCCCTGATGAACGGGGACGCCGAGACGGGGGTCACCGTCTTTCGGCTGGTGCGGAAGATGGATGCGGGGCCCGTCCTGCGTCAGGCATCTCTCCCCCTCGAGCCGTCCGCCACCGCGTCGGAGCTTTACGAAAAATTGAGCCTTAGGGGCAGCCAAATCGCCGTTGAAGGTGTACAATGTTTACAGAATAGCATGGATAATATGACTCAATTTTTAAAAGAGCAAGACGAATCCATCGCTACCTACGCGCCCAAGGTGGAAAAGGCCGAGGGGGAGGTCTCCTGGCTCTGGGACGCCCGCCGGGCGCACGACACGGTCCGCGCTTTGGACGCCTCCTTCGGGGCGTATGCGGCGGTCCGGGGTGCGCGTCTGAAGCTTTGGAGGACCCTGCCCGAGCCCGGGGCCGGAGGAGAGGCCGGGCGGGTGCTGCGGTTCTCCGAGGGATTTCCGGTCGTGGCCTTCGGTTCGGGGGCTCTTCGGCTCGAGGAGGTCCAGGCCGAGGGGAAGAGGAGGACCGGCGGGGGCGAATGGGCCAGGGGGATGCGTCTGAAAGAGGGGGATTTTCTGTGAGCGAGGGGCGTACCCTTGCGGATATGGCGGGGCTCTACGATTGGCCCCGTGTGGTGGCCGTCACCGGAGCTCTGGGTTCCGGCAAGACGGAGTTCGTCCTGAACCTGGCTCGGGGGCTCAAGGAGGCGGGAGAGCGCGTCACGATCGCGGATGCGGACATCATCAATCCCTATTTCTGCATCCGGCAGGTCTCGGACCAGTTGGAGCGCGAGGGGTTCACCGTGCTCAATCCCCCGGAGGCGGCCAAGTGGTCGGACATGTCCGTCCTGAATCCGAGCATCGCCCGGGCCATCGTGGACGAAGGGGCCCGGCTGATCCTCGACATCGGGGGGGATGCCGTGGGCGTCCGCGCTCTGACGCAGTTCGCTCCGGACCTGATTCGGGCGGGCTATCGGCTGCTCCTGGTCGTCAATGCCTTTCGTCCGGCGACGGGCAGCCCCGAGGCCATCGCCCGGATGCGGATCAAGATGGAGTCCCTGTGCGGGCTCGAAGTGGGGGGGCTGATCGCAAACTGCCACCTGATGGAGTCGACGACCGCCGCCGATGTGGCGGAGGGGGTGCGCGTGGTTCGGGACGCGGGGGAGAAGTTGAATCTCCCCGTCTTGTACGCAACGGTGCTGCCGGAGCTTCTGGAGGAGGCGGAGCGCCTTTTGGGCCCAGGCTCGGTGCCGCTCTGGCCGCTGGCCCGGTATATGCAGCGCCCCTGGGAGGGGGAGAGCATGTGGTCCGCCCCCGTCCGACAGGATGCGAGGGGCGGCGGATTGGTGTAAGGGAGGTCCTTCCGGTTCGGGAGTGGGGCCGGAAACGTTTTCGACGTCAGCAGACAGGAGAGGAGACGTAGAAACATGCCGAAGGGACGAGTGGAGGTTCGAGAGGATTACTGCAAGAGCTGCGGGCTTTGCGTGGCGGCATGCCCCAAGAAGGTCCTGAGGATTTCCGACAGGATCAATCCCAGGGGGTACCGTCCGGTGGAGCAGTTCCAGGACGGGTGCATCGCCTGCACGCTTTGCGCCCGGACGTGTCCGGACGTGGTTCTGACGGTCTATCGTACCGACGCGTAAGCTCAGGAGGGGGGATTGTCATGGCTAAAGTGTTGATGAAGGGAACGGAGGCCATCGCCGAGGCCGCGGTGCAGGCGGGTTGCAGGTACTTCTACGGTTATCCGATCACCCCGCAGAACGAGATACCCGAGTACATGTCGGCTCGTCTGCCGCAGGTGGGGGGCGTGTTTCTTCAGTGCGAGAGCGAGGTCGCGTCCATCAACGCCCTGATGGGCGGCGCGGCGACGGGGTACCGCGTCATGACCACCTCGTCGAGCCCCGGCATTTCCCTCATGGCGGAGGGGATGTCCTACATCGCGATGGGCGAGCTGCCCTGCGTCATCGTCAACGTGATGCGGGCCGGTCCCGGGCTCGGTGGCATCCTGCCCGCTCAGGGCGACTACTTCCAGGCGACGCGCAACGCGGGGCACGGGGATTACCGCATGCTCGTCCTGGCGCCCGACAACCTTCAGGAGGCCGTGGACCTGGTCCAGGACGGATTCGACCTGTCTCAGAAGTATAGAACGCCGGTGATGGTGCTGGCGGACGGCTTCATGGGGCAGATGATGGAGGCCGTGGAGATCAAGACTCGAGAGGTCGCCGCTCCCGAAAGCAACGCGGAGTGGGCTTTGGGCTGGCGCAAGGAGCGTGGCGGCCAGCGTACGATCATCTACAATCTCAAGCTGAACCCGGAGGACCTGGAGGAGCGCGTGACGCACCTTCAGCAGAAATACCTGAAGATCCGTGAGGACGAGCAGCGGTTCGAGCGCTACCGGGTGGACGATGCGGAGCTGGTGATCGCCGCCTACGGGACGACGAGCCGCATGGCCCGCACGGCGATCGACCGCCTGAGGGAGGAGGGGCTCAAGGTGGGGCTGATCCGGCCCATCACCCTCTGGCCCTACCCGGTGAAGGGTTTCCAGAACCTGCCCGCATCGGTCAAAATGCTGCTGGATGTCGAGATGAGCTCGGAGTTTCAGATGCTGGACGACGTCAAGATTGCGACCGAGTGCCGGCTGCCCGTGGAGACCTTCGGCCGTTGGGGCGGCTTCACGCCGTCCGTGCACGAGATCGAGGACCGCTGCAGGGAACTGCTTGGAAAGAAATAGACGGGGGGCGAGAAGATGAGCGATACGAAAGTTTTTGAGATGACAAAGACCTGGCAGAGGGACGTCCACACCCACTACTGCCCGGGCTGTACCCATGGAGTGGCTCACCGCCTGGTCTGCGAGGCCATCGACGAGCTGGGCATTCAGGAGGACACGATCGGCATCGCCCCGGTGGGATGCGCCGTCATCATGCACCAGTACATCGATGTGGATTTCATCGAGGCCGCTCACGGCCGCGCGCCGGCCCTGGCCTACGGCATCAAGGCCGTCAGGCCGGACAAGATCGTCTTCTCCTACCAGGGCGACGGCGATCTGGCCTCGATCGGGATGGGGGAGGTCGTCCACGCGGTCAACCGGGCCTGGCCCCTGACGATCATCTTCATCAACAACGCCATCTACGGCATGACCGGCGGGCAGATGGCGCCCACGACCCTGCTGGGGCAGAGGGCCACCACCTGCCCCTCGGGACGCGACGCCTACGTCAACGGCTATCCCATCCGGATGAGCGAGATGCTGGCCACCCTGGAGGGACCGGCCTACATCGAGCGCGTGGCGCTCTCCCAGCCCAAGTACATCATGCAGGCCAAGGCCGCGATCAAGAAGGCGTTCCAGAACCAGATGGACAAGAAGGGCTTCTCGTTCGTCGAGGTGCTCTCCACCTGCCCCACCAACTGGGGCATGCGTCCCGTGGATGCCTTGAAATGGCTGGAGGAAAACATGATGCCCTACTACCCCCTGGGCGTCAAGAAGGATTTCGAGTGAGGAGGGCGGTGCCGTCATGGACAAGAAAAGCGAGGGCAAGAAGTTCGAGCGCACGCTGGTTGCGGCCGGGTTCGGCGGACAGGGCCTGATGGTGCTGGGGCAGCTCGTCGCCTACACGGGCAATGCGGAAGGGCGCAACGTCTCCTGGCTCCCCTCCTACGGCCCCGAGATGCGGGGCGGTACGGCCAACTGCAGCGTCGTGATCTCCGACGAGAAGGTGGGGTCCCCGGTCGTCTCCGATGCGGATGCCGTGGTGGTGATGAACCAGCCGTCCCTGACCAAGTTCAAGGACGACGTCAAGAAGGGCGGCGTCCTGCTCTACAACAGCGATCTGGTCAAAGTGGAAGGTGAGAATATCCGCAGCGACATCCGAGCCATCGCCGTCCCGGCCAACACGATCGCCAACGACAACGGCAGCGACAAGGTGGCGAACATCGTCATGCTGGGGGCCCTCGTTGCCGCGACCGACCTGGTGAGCGACTCGATGTGCGTCGAGATGATCAAGGAGAAGCTGGGCAAGAAGAAGCCGCAGTTCCTGCCCATGAACCTGAACGCTTACGAGGCGGGCAAGGCCCTGGTGAAATAGCGGCCCGCGGTTGTCTCTCCGAGGGGGGCCGCTCGCTTTAAAAGAGAGTTGAGCCACCGGCCGGTCCGCATAACCTCTGTTTCCTGAGGGGCTTAATGGGATAATGAGAAGACCAAGGGGCATCCCCTTGGTCTTCTCATTTCGTTCATGAGTCCATGAGTCGAGTTCAATCAGGATAGTACTGGAGCGTCAGGTCTCGTTCCTTGCACCATTCCGTCCAGGTTTTTTCTTTGAAGTCAGTATCCTTGGCGTAATTGTAGAACTGTTGCAAGAAAATACGCCGCTCCACGGACGCTTTCATTCTGTAATGTTTTTTACCCGTAAGGGCCAATTCGGCACGTACATCTACGGGCCCTATGAGTCCTTGCCGAGCTGCAATATCGTCAAAACTTGCCACTTTATAGCTCTTGTAAATGTCCGTCATCACCATAAAGTTTGTAGTGCGCCCTTCACCGGCGTAACAATGCATGAACAGCCACTCGTCGTCGGGGAGACCTGCCATGAAGGCTACAAACAGATCGACTTCGTGATCGTCGGGGCGAAAATGGTTGGTGTCCGCAAAACGCACATATTTAGCGCCTTTGCTTCTCACAAATTCCCCCTCGCTCATGATTACTGGTTTCTTGTACTCCAGCATAGGGCTGTCGTAGTCCGCCCCCCAATTTTTGGTTTGATACATCTTGATGTGATCCTGCTTTTTTAAGTCGTCAAGGAGTTTCGTCTCTATTTCGAGCACTTTTTCCGTAGGAATTCCTTCGTTGACGTAATTATTGGGTATCCAATACATAAACACATTGCCGTCGATCAAACCATGTGTTTCACCACGCAGATCGAGCACGGTCAGCTTGTCTGGCGTTACGCCGACCTTTTCTTTGAGGGTGGCCAAAACCCAGTCAAATTGCTTTGCCGTAAAATCAGCTCCACCACTGGTGCGCAATGTGTCCATACCGGCCCGGCTTACCTCGGTCTTGTACCCCAGCTCTTTCAGTTTATCTAATTTTTCCGTTGGAAAGGGGTCTATCGACATTCGCCAGTTGGGGTATTTAAAATCTGCAGGCAGGTCTTCGTTGAGAAAGTCGACCTTCCAAACCGGTGTTGGCTCGGCCGCATTCGACTGAGAGTATAGAAAGCCAAACAAAATGAAGGACGCCATCATCCAAAGTCCAAATACACGCCGCAACATAAAAACCTCCTTTATAAATTAAATGAAAAATTTATGCCGAGCTTTGCTGTCGTTCACTTTATCAATATAAGTTTTTAATGTCAAATTTTATTGCGAGAAAGATCGAATCTTTAGATGGGGTTTCAGATGAAATCTGTTTCTCTCCTTTTCCATCGAACATCGTTGGAGGTATCGTGAGGTCCTTGAAAATAAAAGACGCGTACTGCTGGGACGATAAGATGGCCTGTCTGTTTGTTAAAATTTAAGAAGCTGTGTTGCCTGTTTGTGCTTTTTCCGTTTTTTATCGCGTTGTCGAAAGGGGTCGGTGGGGAACATGGTGACGAACGGGACGACGGACTCGGAGCGCTGCGTCTCCAGCCGCCGGGTCTACGAGGGGCGCATCCTGAACCTGAGGGTGGACGAGGTGGCGCTCGCAAACGGCCGGGCGGCGAAGCGCGAGGTCGTGGAACACGCCGCCGCGGTGGGGGTCCTGGCCCTGGCGGACGGCGGCCGTGTCCTCCTGGTGCGCCAATACCGCTACGCCGTCGGGGAGGAGACGCTCGAGATCTGCGCCGGGCTGGTGGAGGAGGGGGAGGACCCGCGGGAGGCAGCGGTGCGCGAGATGCAGGAGGAGCTCGGGGTCCGGCCCGAGCGGCTGCGGGAGATCGGGCGCTTTTTCGCCTCGCCGGGCTTCTGTACGGAGCTGCTGATCCTGTTCCTGGCGGAGGGGCTCACGCCCTCGCGCCTGCCGCAGGACGAGGACGAGGACGTCTCCGTGGCGGAGATTCCCCTTGAGGATATCCCGATCAGGATGGCCGAGGGGGCGTTCCGGGACTCCAAGACCTATGCGGCTCTGGCCTGGCTGATGGCCCGAGAGGGGCTGCGGCCGCAGTCATGAGCTTCGCCGGTTTTGTCCGCGCCCCGTCCTCTCGGAGGTCCGGGGCCGCCGGAGCGGAGAGGGAAGCGGGATGACCGTCGCGCGTGAGGGGGTTCTGTTCCTGCGTCACGGCAATCTGTGGACGGGGGACTCGCGCCGTCCCCGGGCGGAGTCGATGCTCGTCCGGGGGGACAGGATCCTGGCGGTGGGGAGCGACGAGGCGTTGTCGAATCTTCCCGAGGCGGCCGGGGCGGTGCGGTACGAGTTGAACGGCGTCTCGGTCCTGCCGGGATTCAGCGACTGCCACATCCACGTCTTGGCCTCCGCGAAGGCGATGTACGCCGTGGACCTGAGCGCGTGCGGAAGTTTTGAAGAGGTGCGGCGGCGCATCGAGGCCCATGGGGCGTCGGTCCCTCCGGACACTTGGGTCTACGCGACGAACCTCAACGAGGCCCGGTGGGACGCCCCCGTGCTGCCGGATGCGGAAACGCTGGACCGCATCGCGATCCCCAACCCGCTGCTGATCCATCGCGTGTGCACTCACGCCACGCTGCTGAACTCCAGGGCCCTGGAGCTCGTCGGGGAGGAGGCCTTCGATGGGATCGCCGGGGTCGGCAGGGACGCGGCGGGCCGGTTGAGCGGCGTGCTGGTCGAGGCAGCCCAGCTCCCCGCGCATCGGGCCCTTCGCCGGTCCCTTTACACCCGGTCCAGGCTCCTGAAGTACCTGGAGGGCTTTCTGGAGCGTGCCGCCTCGCTGGGGCTGACCTCGCTGCACACCTGCGGGGCCTCCAGCCTGGGGATGGTCGAGGACCTGTCCCTCTACCAGGAGATGCAGAGGCTGGGGACGCTGCGGTGCCGGATCTTTTCGGTCCACGACGAGTTTTCGGTGCCGCCCATGTCCGCGGGTCTGAGGGACGGCTGGGTGACCTACGAGGGGTTCAAGCTCTTCCTGGACGGCAGCCTGGGGGCGCGTACGGCGGCGCTTTCGTCCCCGTACGCGGACGCCGGGGGCTCGGGGATGCTGCTCCACACGCATCGGTATTTGATGGAGGCCATGGAGAAGGCCGTCGAGCGCGGCAACATAATCCTCAGCCACGCGATCGGGGACGCCGCCGTGGAGCAGCTGCTCGATGTGATCGAGGCGCTCGGGGCGAAGGGAACGGTCCCCGCCTTCCCCTACCTGCTGAATCACGTGCAGGTCTGCCGTCCCGATCAGCTCGAGAGGATGCGTACCCTTCCCGTGGCGTGCGTCGTACAGCCCACCTACGTCGCCTCGGACATCGACATGGCCCCCGCCCGCCTCGGGGAGAGGGAACGCTGGACCTGCATGTGGAAGCGCTTCGTGGATGCGGGGGTGATGCTCTGCGGCTCGAGCGACGCACCGATAGAGGAGCTCAACCCCCTCTACGCGATCTGGAACCTGGTCAACCGGACCGACGACGCCGGAATCAGGGAGTGGAACCCGGACCAGAAGCTGACGCTCGACGAGGCCCTGCACGTCTACACGGTCAACCCCGCCAGGGCGTACGGGACCTGGGGGTGGAACGGAAGCCTCTCCGCCGGAAAGGCGGCGGACTTCCTGATCCTGGACCGCGACCTCTTCGCGATCCATCCCATGGAGCTCCGAGAGGCTGCGGTTGCGCACACCTTCGTGGACGGGAGGGCGACTCACGGAGGGTTGCAGGGGTGGCCCTGAGCGCCGCGTCGAAAGGGAGTCCGCTTCCGTTCGGGCGAACTCCTCGAGGGCGTGCGGCGGTACTCATGACCACACGGCGCCGGGGCGGCCCGGCGCCGTGTTTGAGAGAACAGTTTCTAAGCGGTGCGCCCTACGGCAGTATGGCGAACGCCCGGGCCGGGAAGCCGGAGCCCTTGTAGGGCTTGGGCCAGGAGGCGACGATCAGGGCGCCCCACTCGGGCACCTGGTCGAGGTTGGCCAGCAGCTCGATCTGATAGATGTCCCGGGAGAGCACGTAGGTCTCCCCGGGAAGGCTGCCGGTGCAGCCCGGGTCCGTATCCGTCGTCTCGTGCCCCAGGGCGCGGACGTGCCGCTCCTCGCAGAGAACCTTCAGGAGCTCCATGCCCCAGCCCGGAAAGTGGGCGGTGCCGGCGGCATCGGTGTTGGCGAAGGCGGCCTTGTCCGGCCAGCGCTTGTGCCAATCCGTGCGCAGGGCGACGAAGGCGCCCTCGGGCAGGCGTCCGTTTCGTCGTTCCCAGTCCGCCAGGTCCTCCGGGGCCCCCGCGTAGTCCGGATTTTTCGCGGCCTTCTCGTGGACGTCCAGGACGGCGAGGGGGCAGATCATCTCCTTCACGTCCAGCTCGTCCAGGGTCCGCATCCCCTTGATGAAGTGCGCGGGCGGGTCGACGTGGGTGCCCCACTGGCCGCAGTGCGTGTAGAGGTGGGACAAAAAGCCCGAGCCCAGGGTTCCGATTCCCTCGTCCTGATGGTAGAGGGTCTCCATCCTGGAGGAGGGAAAACCCGGCCAATGCGGAATGTTGGAGGAGAACGTGTGGGTAAGGTCCACGAAGCGCTTGCTCTTCAGGACCTCGAAGATCTCCAGCAGGCTGGCGTCGTTCAGGGGACGGTTCATGGCGTTCGCTCCTTTCGTCGGCTCCGGTGGGTAGGCAGGGGCTCGGTCAGACCGCTGCGATCCTGGAGCAGATGAGGTCTCCGAGCCGTTGGAGGCCCGTTTCGATCCTCTCCGGCGGATTGCTGCCGAAGCTCATGCGCATACAGTTGCGGCCCCGGCCGTCCCTCTCGGTGAAAAATCCCTCCCCGGCGACGAAGGCGACCTTGACCTCGGGATTGCTTGTGGATGCCTTGAGCAATTCGGCGGTGTCGATCCCCTTGGGCAGCTCCACCCAGGTGAACAGCCCTCCTTCGGGGTCACTGTGCTTCGTCCCGGGCGGAAAATGGCGGTCGATGCCGCCGAGCATGGCGTCTCTGCGCTCGCGGTACAGATCGCACAGTTTTTTGTGGTGAGCGGGGAATAGGCCGCGCTTGAAGAATTCCGCGCACAGGATCTGCGGCAGCATGGAGGTGTGGGAGTTCGTCGCGGACTTGACGTCCGTCAGATGGGCGATGGCGTCGGCCTCTCCCACGACGTAGCCCAGGCGGCAGCCCGGAGAAAAAATCTTGGAGAAGCTGTTGGCCACGATGACGTTGCCGGTCCTGTCGAAATGCTTGATCGGGGGGAGGTCGGCGCCCCCGTAGCGGATGTCCCGGTACGGGTCGTCCTCCAGGACCAGGATGTCGTACCTGGAGGCCAGCTCGGCCACCTTTTTCCTTCGCTCCAGGCCGAGAGTCCGACCGCTCGGGTTCTGGAACGTGGGGACCGTGTAGAGCATCTTGGGGCGGAATTTTTGGATCTTCTCCTCGAGCTCCTCCGTGACCAGGCCGCCCTCGTCCATGCTCACCCCGACGCACGTCGCCTCGAACATGTCGAAGATCTCGACGGAGTGGACGAAGGTCGGAGACTCCACCAGGATGACGTCGCCCGGATCGATATACGCCTGGCAGATCAGGTTGATTCCCTCCAGGCCCCCGGCCACGATCATCACGTTCTCCATCCGGCACTCCACGCCCTTGGGCTTGAGCAGTACGTCGATAACGACCTCCCGCAGGTCGCGGATGCCGGCGATGGGACCGTACTGAAGCGCCTCCACGCCCCGCGTATCGGCCCGAAGCGCCTCGTCGGCGATCTGCCGGACGGCCTCGATCGGCAGGGCCTCCTTTGCGGGGGCTCCTCCCCCAAAGGAGATGATTTGAGGATCCGTCATCGACCCGAAGAGGTTTTTCACGACATTGGCCGTGTACTCCATCTTCTTCATGCGCTTCGCATAGGCAATCATTCGTCCTCGCCTCCCGTCCTGTGCGCTATGCAAAAAGTTTCCGCATCATGCCTTTTGCATCGTTTTTCTCATGTTAACCCAAACTTTCAATTCAGTAAAGTGCATGGATTTATCCCTAAACGCAACAGTTGGGCGTACGGTGGGGAGCTTTACAAGAGACGGAACGAGATCGAACGTCTTTTCTGCAGGGTTGAAAGATTTCGTCGCATCGCTACACGGTACGATAAGTTGGATGTTATTTTCTTTGGCTTCCTGCTCTTAGGTAACACCCCCCGGCCCGCACGGTGTCCTACGGAACCGGAGGATATCCCTCCCGGGAGGAGGCGCCGAGGCGGTTTTTCCGGGGCGCCCGGCCGGTTTCCGCCCTTTTTGTTATAATGGCTTCGAGTTCGGAGGGGGGACGGTGGAGATGACCTTCAGGGATACGACACCGAAGGGTCGGGGGCGTACCCGCACGGACGGGAGCGCGGAGAAAGGGGATTCGGACCTCTTCTATTCTCCGCGTTCCGGGACCAGGGCGCAGATTCTCCGAGACATCGGCCGGGGGCGGGTCTGCCCTTTGGTCGACGTCCTCTTCAAGTTCCTGTTCGGGAGGCCGGACCGTTCGGAACTCTTTCTCGACCTGCTCAACGCCCTGGTGTTTCCGGACGGAGAGCGGGCGTTCTCGTCGGTCTCCTTCATCAACAACGAGCTGTCGCCCCTGCGCTCGTCCGGGAAGGGCAGCCGCCTCGACATCGCTGCGCGCCTGGACGGAGAGCTGGTCAATCTGGAGGTTCAGGTCCGGCCCGACCCGGACTACCTGAAGCGGACCCTTTATTACTGGTCTTTGCTGTACTCCGCGACCCTGGAGCGCGGGGCGGACTATACCGAAACGGTGCGGACGATTTCGTTGAACCTTCTGGACTTCGAGCTCTTTCCGGAGGAGCGGGAGTGCCGCAACAGCTACTCCATCCGTAACGACGCGAGCGGCCGCCGACTGTGCGAAGACCTTCAGATCGTGTATTTCGAGCTGCCGAAGGACAGGATGGAGAGGAGGGCCGGCCGGCGGCCCCGCAACAAGCTGGAGCGCTGGCTGGGATATCTTGACGGGATGCGGGGTGACGAGATGGGCCGAATTGCGGAGGAGGAACCGAGGATCGGAGAGGCGCTGCTTCTGGAGCGCGAGTTTTTTCAGGACCGGGACCAGCGTTTGGCGTACATCGTGGACCTGATGAACCACTGGGACGAAGGCCGCTACAGGGAGAGACTCGAGGCGGCAGCTCTGGCGAAGGGAAGGGCCGAGGGCGAAGCGAAGGGAAGGGCCGATACCGCACGGCGGATGCTGTCGCATGGCCTGTCCCCGGAGCAGATTGCGGAGTATACGGGGCTGTCCCCGGACGAGATAGAGGCCCTGAGGAACGCTCGGCCCTAACCGGTCCCGGCTGGCGGATCCCTGAAAACAGGCTAAAAGGACGGCCTCTGATCGGGGCCGTCCTTTTGTTGTGTTTTGAAAACCCCCGGCTCGGCCGGGGGTTCAGGTAGCTTCTAGCTATGAGAAGTATTTTCCCTCAAGTAAAGTGAGAGGACGCCGATCCGCATCACGATACAGGAGGGAAAAGTGGACAAGGGAACCTTAGCACATAC
>NZ_RQYL01000031.1 GCF_003860125.1 Fretibacterium sp. OH1220_COT-178
CGGGGTATTGCTACACGGTATGCAAAAAATGCCGCATCCTTTGTTGCCGCGGTACAAATTCGCTGCATTGCTCTTTGGGCTAACATCTTGTGACGACACTATCTAGAGGGACTAGCTGTGCCTGTCCGTGACTACGCTCTCCTCCTTGCCAGGAACGTTGCTGCGAGGGCCAGTGCCAGTACGCCGCCCACCGCGTCGCATCCGCCTCCGCCCGACGATTTCTTGTCCCCGCCCGGAACGTCATCGTTTCCGGGCTTCTCGGGGATGTCCCTCAGCTTCTTGTTCACGGTTTGGGCAAGGACCTTGTTGCCCGGGAGCGTGACGGTGATCTTCTCGATCGCTGCCTCGGGGTCGAAGCCGGAGTGGGGTACCGCGCCCCTCATGCGCAGGGTGCAGTCCTTTGTTGCGGTCGACCTCGACGGGCCGGAGAGGAGACCTCAGCCCACCTCGTCGAAAAGCTCGAGCGAGGGCTTGTCCATCCTGCTGACCGTAATGTCGACGGACGTCGGAGCGGCGGGGAGGTTCAGTTTCACCCCGATCACGGCTGCCCGGTTGCCCGACGCGTCGGTGACGGTCTCCTTGGTCCAGCTCCCCGCATCGACGAAGGGTGTCGGCTGAGGAGGCTGAGGAACATTGGGCTCCCCTTTCAGCGTGAGCCGAAGTGTCTTCGCCGCGTTGTCGAATTGGGCCGTCGCCCCGGGAAGAAAGGTGAGGTCGGCCTCGATCGTTCCGGCGCCGGGCGCGGCATCCAGAGCCTTGAGCAGGTCGATCGTCTCTCCCGCCTTCAGGGGGCGGTGCCAGGTGTCCGGTAGCCTGAACGTCAGCTTCTTTCCGGCGTCGACCTCCGCCTTCTTCAGCGTCAGCACAGGCTCGGACGTGGCGGCGGGGACCTTCAGGGGCGAGTCCCCCTCGACCTACAGTGCCAGCCCCTTGTGGTTTCCACCGGGCAGATCCAGCTCTACTGCTTCCAGAGAGAGGCCCCAGTCCCCCGGTGCGGAGACCGTGCCGATCTTCAGCGCTCCCGGTCCGTTATCGATATCGATCTCGGCCCCGTCATCGGGATTCAGGGAACCGACCGTCAGGGCCCTTTTAACGCCGTCGAAATCAAGGGCACATTCCTTGAGCTTGGAGCAGCTCAGGACGCCGACCGTCATGTCTGCCTCCGGCCGGATCGTGACCTCGTCGGGGTTGCCCCCTTCGAGCCGGAGCTCGCCCAGCCCCTCGGCGCTGCAAAGCGCCAGGAGAGGCACAGCGGCATTTCCTTTGAAGGTGACCGTTTGGGCCTTCTTGTTCAAAGCGACCTTGGCGCCTGCGGTGGGCTCGAGCTTGAGGTGCCCCGTCACCGGAAGCTCGATGTCGGTATCGGCGCCGTTCTTCAGGGTGAGCGTCTTGCTCGCAGCGACGGCGATCGTTCCCTTACCTCCAACCTCCGTCTTCAGCGCCCCAAGCGTCAGGTCGCCGCGCAGGTCGAGGGAGGAGTCCTGTCCCAGCTCTAGGTCGGCGTCGGCGCCGCCGCCGGAGAGCGTGAGCGCATCGGCAACCCCTTGGGCAGAGCCGGCGCCCTCAAGCGACAGCGTCTTGCCGGCGTCCACGGCAATATCGTTGTTGGCGGCAAACTTCAGTCCATTGTCAGGCACGACCTTCACCGTCGCGTTGCCGAAGGCGTGCAGGCTGCCGCCGGCGCTCAGGGTCAAATTATTGCCGAATGTGATCGTCAAGGTCACGTCGTCTCCAAGCTCAAGAATATTGACCTGTGCGCCATTGACATCCATCTGCACCGCAACGTTTTTCGGGATTACGGCCTTGTCGCCCGCAGCCGGAATACCACCATCCCAGTTGCCTGGCACACTCCAGTTCCCATCGCCGCCTTTCCAGGTACTTGTCGCCGACACGGCGCCGCTGGCGAGGGCCAGGGCCAAGGCCGCCGCCAGCGCGGCCGCGCATAAAAACCTACTGCCCGAGATCATGTTCCCGTCCTCCTTCCTCATCGCTCACAGAGCGGCGTGTTCGTGTCCCGACACGCCGCTCCCTCCGGGTACACCTCCTCCCGGCTTCGATGCGGAAACTTCGCTCCGAATGAAGGGCCGGAGAGGAATGAACCTTTGTTCCGCTCTCAGGTTATCACGTCAGAGCGAAAGGGGGTGTTCCATTATTGACTTTTTTTGCCCTGGATCCCCGGACGCTGGCGTTCCCCGGCGGTAGTCGGTGGGGGAGAGCCCGTTTTTTCGAAACCACGCGTGCGAAATGACCAGGAATTGGAAAAATGCAGCGTTCCCCCACTATGGCAATCGGGAGACGGGAACCTTTGGGATGTCCTTGGCCTCCTTTGCTCCGTTCCGAACAGGTCGGATTGGCATAGGAGTCGCGGAGGCGATCCCGCGGGCGGTTTTTCGTCACGCGATGCCGTTCCGCTTGAAACGGATTTGGTATCATGTCGGGGGGTTGCACGTCCTCGGTGCGCCGATGCAAAATATGGGGATGCCGCGGCGCTGCGCGGGACACCAGGTCGTGCGGCCGGGGCCGAGAGGGAGGGACGAGGATGAACGCGGGACCGATCCGCTGCCCGTGGGCGGAGCAGAGCGCCATCGAGCGCGCGTATCACGATCGGGTGTGGGGCGTGCCGCTGCACGACGAACAGGGGCTCTTCGGGATGCTCTGCCTGGAGGGGATGCAGGCCGGGCTGAGCTGGGTCACCATCCTGCGCAAGATGGCCGCGTTGCGTATGGCCTTCGACGACTTCGACCCTCAGGTCATGGTCGGGTACGACGAGCGCAAGGTCGCCCTGCTCATGGAGACGGAGGGCATCATCCGCAACCGGCTGAAGATCCGCGCCATGGTGCAGAACGCCAGGGCCTACCTGAACCTTAGGGAACGGCACGGCACGCTGGAGGACTTCCTTTGGCGCTACGTGGACTTCACGCCGCAGGTCAACGCCTGGCGCGAGGCGTGCGAGGTCCCGGCCAGGACGCCCCTTTCGGAGCGGATCAGCCGGGACCTGAAACGGCTGGGGTTCGGCTTCGTTGGGCCGACGATTGTCTATGCCTTCATGCAGGCGGTCGGCATGGTCAACGATCATCTGGTCTCCTGCGCGTTCCGGAGGGCCGGATAAGGGGACGGAGGACGAAACCGCCGGGCAACGGAACGGCCTCCGGCGGAGACTGCGATAGCTTGGGAGTGAACGAAACTGAGAGTGATCGACCTGACGCATCCGATCGAGCCGGGCATGCCGGTGTATCCCGGTACGGAGGGCCCAAGGCTCGAAACGGCCAACACCTGTGAAAAAGACGGGTTCCGGGAGACCCTCCTGACCCTGTACTCTCACACGGGGACGCACATGGATGCCCCGGCCCATCTGTACGCGGACGGGACGACCCTGGACCGTTTTCCGGCCGCGCAGTTCGTCGGCTCCGCCGTGGTCGTCGACTGTTCGGAGCTGCGTGCGGGACAGCCGATGACGATGGCGCACGTCGAGAGGCAGCGCGAGGCTGCGGACGGGGCGGAGTTTCTCCTGTTCCGTACCGGGTGGGACCGCTACTGGGGGCAGGACGCCTACTTCGGAGACTATCCCTGCATCGACCTCGAGGTCGTCGACTACGTCCTCCGGACGGGGAAAAAGGGGATCGGTCTCGACACGATAGGGCTCGATCCCATTGCGGACGCGAATCTGACGCGGCACAAAAGGCTGCTCGCGGGCGGCGCGGTGGTGGTGATCGAGAACCTGAAGGGGCTGGGCCGTATCGGGCGCGGACCGTTCACCCTCTGTGCGCTTCCCCTGCAATTCAGGGACGCCGACGGCGCTCCCGTCCGGGCCGTCGCCATGCTGGAGGGGAACGGGTGACGGCGTCCCCCATGGTGCCGTCGAAAACTCGAAACTCTTGGAGGACGCCTCTTTCGGCCTCGAAGACCGATGGAAGCGTGAGGCGGTAGCGAATGGACCTCGTGGCCGCCTTCGTCGTCTTCGCCGGGACGATGATCGCTTCTCTGGTCTGCGGTTTTTCTATGCTTTGGGCGCTCTCCGCCGGCTTCTTGGGCTTTATGGGCGTCGGGGTCCGTCGCGGCTTTGCGGTCTCCGAGCTGCTTCGGATGTCCTGGGAGGGGATGAGGGCGTCCCTTATCGTCATCCGTGTCATGCTGACGATCGGCGTCCTGACGGGGCTTTGGCGGAGCGCGGGGACCTTCGCCGTCCTCACGGCCTGGGGACTGCAGCTCATCACCCCATCGATGTTCGTCCTGGCGGCTTTTCTGCTGTCGTGTGCGCTCTCCTACGCCATCGGGACGTCCTTCGGGGCAGCGGGGACCCTGGGCGTGGCCCTGATGACCCTGGCCCGCAGCGGCGGCGTGAACGAACTTGTGGTGGGCGGCGCCATCCTGTCGGGCATCTATTTCGGGGACCGGGCGTCGCCCGCGTCCTCCTGCGCCAACCTCGTCGCCGCCCTGACGGGAACGGAGCTCTACGACAACGTTCGGCTCATGATGCGGACGGCGTTCGTTCCCTTTCTGATCGCGCTGGGCTTCTACCTCGTCCTGTCGCTGAACAACCCCATGCTCAGTGCGGAGAACCCCGCCCTCACCTCCATGAACCTGGATTTCAACATGAGTCCGTGGGCCGTCCTGCCCGCGGTCCTCATGCTTGCCCTGCCGCCGCTCAAGGTGAAGATCTTCCACACGTTTCTGGCGAGCATCGCCTGTGCCTTCCTCTGCACGCTCCTCCTCCAGGGGCAGCCCCTCGGTGAGGCGCTGCGCTGTGCCCTGGTGGGGCTTCACGCTCCGGCGGGCAGCGCACGAGCCGTCTTCAACGGCGGCGGGCTCGCCTCCATGGCCGGGATCTGCGCCGTGCTGGCGATCTCCGGTACCTACTCCGGGATCTTCGGCGGGACGGGGATGATCGGGGGGCTTCAGGCATCCGTCGCGGGGCTGATGGGCCGGTGGGGCTCCTACCCCGTCACGTTCGCGATCGGTACGCTGGCGAATGCCGTATTCTGCACCCAGGCCCTCGGGATCATGATGACGGTCCACGTCGTCCGGCATCCCTATGAGCGGAAAGGCCTTTCCCGGTCGGAGCTGGCCCAGGACATCGCGAACTCGACGGTCGTCACGGCGGGGCTCGTCC
Organism: Fretibacterium sp. OH1220_COT-178; assembly: GCF_003860125.1. Taxonomy (NCBI): domain Bacteria; kingdom Thermotogati; phylum Synergistota; class Synergistia; order Synergistales; family Aminobacteriaceae; genus Fretibacterium; species Fretibacterium sp. OH1220_COT-178. The sequence goes on from NZ_RQYL01000031.1 coordinate 5,111, forward strand.
CCTGGTGCATCGGGTGCTCCGTGCCGCTGGCGATGCTGGGCGTCCCGGCCCACGCCGTTCCCTATGCCGCGTACCTCTGGCTGCTGCCGCTCTGTTACGCGTTCACCAAACGGCGATGGTTCAAAGGTCTGTAGCCCTTGGGAGTGTTCGGGGGCGGGTGTTACAATAGCGGCGCCGGCGTCCGGTGCTTGAAGTACGTGTTCCTGATCGGGGAGGATGGCAGAACGTGAAGAACAAAACCTTGGCCTATGGGCGGCAGTGGATCAACGACGACGATATCGCCGAGGTCGTCAGGGTGCTCAAGGGCGACTGGCTGACCCAGGGCCCGACCGTGGCCGCTTTCGAACGGGCGCTGGCCGATTATGCCGGCGTGAAGCACGCGGTGACGTTCGTCAACGGGACGGCCGCGCTGCACGGGGCCATGGCCGCCGCGGGGCTTGGCCCCGGAGACCGGCTCCTGACCACGCCCATGACCTTTGCGGCGACCTCGAACTCCGCGCTTTACGTGGGGGCGGAGCCCGTATTTGCGGACATCGACCCCGCCACCCTGTGTCTGGACCCCGTCAAGGCGGAGGTGAAGCTGAAGGAGCTTCCGGGCCGCGTCCGCGCCATCGCCCCCGTCAGCTTCGCCGGGTATCCGTTCGCCATGGAGCCGTTCAAAAAGCTGGCGGCCGAACATGGGGCGGTGCTCATAGAGGACGCCTGCCATGCGCTGGGCGGCGACCGGGGCGGGCGCAAGATCGGGTTCGATGCCGACATGACCGTCCTGAGCTTCCATCCCGTGAAGCACATCACGACCGCCGAGGGCGGGGCCGTGCTCACCCAGAGCGATGCATACGCGCAGGCGCTCCGGCTCTTCCGCAGCCACGGCATCACCCGGAGCGCCTCTGACTTCGAGGAGGAGCCCGAGGGGCCCTGGCACTGCGAGATGCAGAGCCTGGGGTACAACTACCGCCTCACGGACCTGAGCTGCGCGCTGGGGCTCAGCCAGATGCGGCGCCTGGACGCCTTCGTGAGCCGCCGTCGGGAGATCGCGGCGCTCTACCGCCGCCTGCTCTCGGACGTTTCGGGGCTCGCCCTGCCGCCGGCACACGAGGGGCACGCCTATCACCTGTTCCCCATCCGGGTGGAGGCGGCGCAGCGCGGGCCGCTCTTCGCGCACCTTGCGGAGAACGATATCCGGCTCCAGGTGCACTACTCTCCCGTGCCGCACCATCCGTACTACCGGAAACGGTTCGGCTACCGATGGGGCGACTTTCCGGAGGCCGAGCGCTTCTACCACGAGGCAATCTCCCTGCCGATGTTCCCGCTCCTGGAGGATGCCGATGTGGTGCGGGTTGCGGACTGCGTCAGAGGATTTCTGGAGCGTTGAGAGACGACAAATTTTTCTGAAAAAGGAGCTGTCCCATGGGACGCTCCTTTTTTTTCTCCGCCCTGCGGCTGTGAGGAGCGAAAATGTCCCCTTGCCTTTTTTCATAAAGAGGGTATAATTCCGTCATCGCAATTAGACCGGTCGGTCGAACCGGATATTGTGTCGATAAACACGGAGTCAACCCTGAATTTTGTCGGAGGAAGAGGGGTGGGGAGAATCGTCAGGCAGGAACGGCTGAAGGACGAAAAAAGAACACGGCTGATCGAGGCCGCCATCGAGGAGTTCAACGAGCACGGACTGCAGAAAGCCTCCTACAACCGTATCATCGAGCGCTCCGGGCTCAGCAAGGGGTCGGTCTACTACTACTTCGACAACAAGGATTCGCTGCTCCGCACGGTCATCGAGGAGATCGGCGAGCGCTTTTTGGATGCGGTGGAGGACGTCGGTCTCCCCGAGACGAGGGAGGCGTACTGGGACGGCGTCTGGGAGTACCGGCAGAGAGAGGTGGCCTTCTTTATAGCGAATCCCTCTTTTGCGCGTATTTTGATGATGCTGGGCGAGCGCGATCTGAACTTCGACGATCCTTTATGGAGGGCCTTCGAGCGCCCCATACGTTTTTTGGCCGGCTTGGTGAGGAGGGGGCAGGAGCTTGGGGTCGTGCGGGACGATCTGAGCGTGATGGCGATTCAGCGCCTGATGTGGGCCGTCGGCAGGGTGCTGAACGTTGAGCTGTTCGACGGCATGTGTTTTACGGGGGCGCTTTCGGAAGAAGAGATGGGGCGGAGAGCCCGTCGGTTCATGGAGGCGGTGCAGGACCTGGGCCGAAGGATGCTGGCTCCTTGACCGATCGCCGTTCCGTCTGTTTCGTGGGGAGGAATCGTACATGTGGAAACGACTTTTGTCGCGATTGAATAAACTGAGGTTCATGCTGTGGGTGCTCCTGTTGGCGGTGGCCGTCGTCATCGTGGGGTTCGAGGTGCGCGGAAAATTGGCGCAGAGCGAGGCCAACCTCAAGTCCCTGGAGGCGGCCGAAAAGATCAGCTACCCCGTCACCACGGTGATATTGAAGCCTCAGACCTGGGAGAGCTGGCGAAGCTATTATGGTCAGGGCAAGGCCGCGCGTACGCAGGACGTCACGGCCTTCGAGCGAGAGATCGTCCGGGCGGTCCATGTCCAGGTCGGGGACAAGGTCAAGGCGGGGCAGACGGTGGTCACCCTGCTGACCGCCGACCGCGGAGCCAAGGCCCAGGCCAGGCGGACGGGGTACGACGAGGCCCTTTTGAACTACAACCGCCTGAACGAGCTCAAGAAAAAGGGAGGGGTCTCGCAGTCCGCGGTGGACAAGGCCTACGCGGCATTGAAGTCGGAGGAGGCGCTTTTGAAGGGCTCCCAGTCCACGCTCCAGAGGACGGAGCTCAAGGCCAGCCTCAACGGCATCGTCTCCGCCCGGAACGTCGAGCCGGGCGAGGTGGCGGAGATAGGCAGGCCCCTCATCTCCATCGTCGATCCCTCCAATATGGAAGCGCAGCTGATGGTCTCCAAGAAGGACATCTTCAATATCGGCAAGCAGACCTCCGTGGACATCTACGTCGACGGCGTGCGGAGCGCAGGCTGGGTCAAGCGCGTGAGTCCGGAGGCTCAGACGGGGTCCGGCCTGTATCCCGTGGTCGTCGGCCTGGGATCGGATGCCAACGTACTCCCGGGCACCTACGTCGAGGGGCGTTTTCTGGTGGAGAAAAAGGATAACGTCATCGTCATCCCCTCGGACGTCGTGGTTTACAGGGGCAATGCGCAGTCGGTCTACGTGGCCTCCGGCGACGTGGCACGGAGCGTGGAGGTCGTCACGGGGACGGGCCGGGACGGCAAGGTCGTCGTGACCTCCGGCCTCGAGGCTGGGGACGAGCTGATCGTCAGCGGAAACCGCAACCTTTACGACGGGGTGTCGATCGCCAAGAACCTCGACTTCGGCGAAGACCGACAGTACTGAGGACGAGGCCGAACGATGAGGGGGTTTATCCGATTCTGCATTCGGCGTCCGGTCTTCACCGGATGTTCGGTGGTCATCTGGCTTCTGCTGGGGGCGAGCAGCTACTTCAGCCTGGGGGTCACGCTCTACCCCAGTGTGGAGCTGCCGTTCGTTCTGGTCCGGACGATGTATACGGGGGCCGGACCCAACGAGATCGAGCAGCTGATCTCCAAACCGCTCGAGGACGCGCTCTCCGATCTGGAGGGGCTCAAGAGCATCAACAGCTATTCCCTGGACGGTATCTCGATGCTGGCCGTCGAAATGCGGTCGGGGGTCAACCCGGATCTGGCCCTGGTGGACGTCAACAACAAGGTCAAGGCCAAGATCGCCGACCTGCCCCGGGACGCGGACGAGCCCGTGTCGACCAAGTTCGACATCAACGCGCAGCCCTTCCTGATCGTCTCCTTCACCTCGGACCTACCGGAGAAGGAGGCCAAGAAGTTTATCGACGACCGCATCAAGCCGATCGTGGCACGGGTGGACGGCGTGGGGCAGGTGGACGTGGTGGGCGGACGGGACCGGCAGATCCAGATCGTGCTGGACCCTGCGGCTCTGAGCGACTATGGGGTGACCTATCAGCAGATATGCGCCGTGGTGGCGGCGAACAATCAGACGAGCCCCTCGGGGTACGTCACCCAGAGGAACGACGAGGTCTCTCTGCGCCTGATGGGCGAGTTCAACGAGGTGGAGCAGCTGGAGAACATCCTCGTGCCGACCTCGGACGGGCAGCCCGTGCCCCTCTCCCTTTTGGGCGAGGTCGTGGACGGCGAGGAGGACGTGCGTTCCATAGCCCGGGCCAATGGACGCGCGGTCGTCCAGATGCGGATCAGTCCGCGTGCGAACGCCGACGTCGTCAAGGCGGGACGTGCGATCAAGAAGTCGTTGGCCGAGGCCATGAACGTGCTGCCGGATTTCTCGATGAACTACACCTACGACGACACGCAGTTCATCGAGACCTCGGTCAAGAACGTCATCCGGGACACGGGCGTGGGAATCCTGCTGACGGCCCTGGTCATCTATCTTTTTCTGGGGCGTCTGTCGGCCACCTTCATCGTCGCCGTGTCCATGCCCGTGGCCTTCATGGCGACCTTCGTCCCCATGCAGATGCACGGCTACAGCCTGAACCTGATGAGTACGCTGGGGCTGGCGCTCTCCATGGGAACCCTCGTCATGAACTCCATCCTGATCATCCAGAACATCTACCGCTATCGGGATATGGGCTACGCGCCCTTCGAGGCGGCCGAGGAGGGCACGGTGGAGATCTCAGTCTCCGTCCTGGCGGGTGTCCTGACGAACCTCGGGGTCTTCATGCCCGTGGCCCTGATGTCCACGATCTCCGGGCAGTTCCTGAAGCCCTATGCGGTGACGATCGTGTACGCCACACTCTTCTCCCTGTGGGTCACGATGTCCGTAACGCCCTGTCTGGCGGCTCGCATCCGCCCCGGGAGCTCGGAACCGTCCCTTCCCAGCCGGATCCTGACGGGGTGGTGGAACTGGCTTTTCGAGGGGTTTCAGGACCTCTTTCTGTTCCTGCTCCGCGGCGCGATGCGGCATCCCGTGATCACGATGCTTTTGACCATCCTGATGACTTACGGCTCGGCCAGGCTCGGAGGGCTGATCGGGTCGCAGTTTCTCCCGGTGACGGACGACGGCTCCATCACCATCGACCTGACCCTGGACAACAACGCCTCCCTGGAGAAGACGGAGGGCGTGGTGCGGCGCGTGGAGGATTTCATCGCGTCCATGGAGGAGAAGCCTTACATTCGCGACGTGGTGTCCACGGTCGGAGGGTCGGGACGCAGCAGCGGGCTCTACAAGGCGTCGGTCACCGTCTACCTCAAGGAGGACCCCGAACGTCCCGCAACCCAGATCGTGGCCGACAAGATACGGCCCTTCCTGGCGACCCTGGAGGGCGTGGAGACGGCGACCTCCGCGACGCGCAAGGGGTTCGGTTCCCCGATAGAAATTCACATCAAGGGGGAGGACCTGACGACCCTCTACTCCCTGGCGGAGGAGATCCGCAGCCGCGGACGGGAGGTCCCCGGGGTCCGGGACCTGACCATCGAGACGGAGATGGGCAAGCCGGAGCTCCAGGTGCTTCCCATCCGCTGGCGCCTGACACCGCTGGGGCTTAACATCTCGGACCTGGCCGGGATCATCCGGGGCTATCTGATCGGACGGGATGCGGGCAAATTCCGTCAGGACGGTTTCGAATACGACATCAAAGCCCGGCTGAATCGAGAGAAGGCCGGGGATATCTACAGCGTGCAGGAGCTGCCGATCATGACCCGCTACGGACTGGTTCCCCTGGACGAGATGGCCGACGTGGCCTGGAGCGATGCGCCGACGGAGATTCGCCGCATCGAACGTCAGCGTACCGTCGTCGTTTCCGGCAACGTGCGCTACATCACGACGGGCGAGGGCAACGCCAGGATGAGGGAGGTCGTCTCCCGCATGGAGCTGCCCCCGGGCTATACCATCTCCTTCGGCGGCGAGGCCGAGGATATGGCCGAGGAGTTCGCCGAGCTCATTCGTACGATGGTCATCTCCATCGTCGTGACCTACATCGTCGTGGCGGCGATCATGGAGTCCTGGCTCTATGCCGCGGTCATCCTGTTCACGGTGCCCATGGCGATGATCGGAGTCGTCCCCGCCATGCTGCTGGCGGGCGTCAGCATATCCATCTTCTCCCTGATCGGCATGATCATGCTGGTGGGGATGGTGGTCAACAACGCCATCGTCGTCGTGGACTATGCCGAGGTGCTGAGGATGGAGGGCAAGCACCCCTACGAGGCCATCGAGACGGCCTGCAAGGTGCGCTTCAAATCCCTGGTCATGGCCGTCGTGACCTCCGTGGTCTCCCTGCTGCCGCTGATGCTCTCGTCCGGGCGCGGATCGGAGATGCGCGCGCCCATCGCGGTCGTTGCCGTTGGCGGGCTGATCGCGGGGGGAATGCTGGCGCTTCTGTCCGTCCCCGCCGCGTATCGCATCTGTTGGGCGGTTCGCCTGTGGCGGGAACGGAGGCGGGAGAGGACCAGGGCCGCGTCCCTCGGGGCGTAGGGCGGTCATGGCATGTAAGGCCCCTCGGATGAGCCAATCCGAGGGGCCTTTTGTCATGGTCCGGTTTGCCGGAGAAGGGCTAGAGCAAGGCGGAGAAGAGTATGACCAGGAGCAGCCCCGGGAGCATGTTGGCCGTCCTGAACTCCACGATTCTCAGGAGCCCCAGGCCGATGGCCGCGATCATCAGTCCGCCCAGTCCCGAAAGGTTGTCGAGCATTGCGGGGGTGATGAGCGCTTGGAGCGACCCGGCGAGAAACGTCAGGATCCCCTGATAGAGCAGAATGGACAGGCCGGAAAAGAGCACGCCGATGCCGAGCGAAGCGGCCAGGAAGAGGGACGCGATGCCGTCCATGATCCCCTTGGTGACGAGGAGCCCCGGATTGTTGCGAACGCCGTTCTCGATCGCTCCGAGGATGGCCATCGAACCGACGCAGAAGAGCAGGGTGGCCGTGACGAACCCCTCGGTGAAGGAATCGGAGCCGATGCGCAGTTTCGACCTCAGTTTGTCGCCCGCCCTGGAAAGCAGGGCGTCCAGGTCCATCAATTCTCCTGCGGTGGTCCCCAGGACGAAGCTCAGCAGGACGCAGAGGACATCCTGCATCCTGAGCGCCATGTCGATGCCCATGTACAGACAGAACAAGCCGAGGCACTGAAAGATGCTGTGCTGTACCCGTTCCGGGAAGAAGCTCCCTGCGAGCAGGCCGACGGCGGAGCCGCCGACGACGGCCAGAGAATTGAACAGCGTCCCGCCCGCGGGGATGTGATTCAGGAATTCCATATTGTAAAAACAGCCTCCTTGCTGCAATCGAAGAACCGGCAAGCCCCTTGTGGCCTGCCGGTTCGGAAAGGTCGGCTCCGATCTGTCCGGGGATCAGGCCTTGATGGCCTCGATACGTCCCGGATAAGCGGCGATCGCATTCTTGAGGATGTTCGTGGCCTTGATCAGGTCGTCGTTCTTCAGGACGTAGGCCAGGCGCATCTCGTCCCTGCCGCGGTCGGGAGCGGCGTAGAAGCCGTTTCCGGGGGCGGCCATCATCGTCTCGCCGTTGATGTCGAAGTTCTGGAGCATCCAGATGATGAACTTCTCGGCGTCGTCCACGGGGGCCTTGACCATGACGTAGAACGCGCCCTTGGGCTCCTCGCAGACCACCCCGTCGATCGACTTCAGGGCCTTGTAGAGGGTGTCCCGCCGTGCCTTGTACTCCTTGTTCACGTCCTCCAGATACTTCTTGGAAGTCTTGTAGAGCCCGGTGGCGCCGACCTGCTCCAGCGTGGAGACGCAAAGGCGCCCCTGGCAAAGTTTGAGCACCTGCCCCATGAATTCCTTGTTCTTGATCGCGATGGTGCCGATGCGCGCCCCGCAAGCGCTGAAACGCTTGGAGACCGAGTCGACCATGATCACTCGATCCAGAACGTCCTTCATGTGTCCCAGACTGGTGAACTTTTCGCCGTCGTAGGTGAACTCGCGGTAGACCTCGTCGCCGATCAGGTAGAGATCGTGTTTTTTGGCGAGCCCGGCCAACATCTCCAGCTCCGCCGGGGTGTAGACGGCCCCCGTGGGGTTGCCGGGGTTGGAGATCCAGATCGCCCGGGTGCGCGGTGTGATGAGCTTCTCGATAACGGCCGCGGGGGGAAGGTGGAAGCCCTCCTCGGCCCTCGTGGGGATCGGCACGAGTTTCGCCAGAGCGGACTGGGCGAACGCATTGTAGTTCGCGTAGAAGGGCTCCGGGACCAGCAGCTCGTCGCCGGGGTCGCAGATGGTCATGACGGCGAACCAGAGCGCCTCGCTGCCGCCGTTGGTGACGTAGATGTCGTTGCGTTCGTAGGGAATATCCCAGGAGTTGTAGTAGGCGCTCACGGCGTCGCGAAGGTCGTTGTTGCCCTGCGAGGTCGCGTAGGCGACGGTCTCCACCTTGAAGTTCCTGACGGCCTCGAAATACTCGTCCGGCGTCTTGATGTCCGGCTGGCCGATGTTGAGGTGGAACACCTTTTTCCCCTTGGCCTTGGCCTCGTCGGAGAAGGGGATGAGCCGACGAATGGGCGAAGTCTGCATAGCCTTGATGCGATCCGAAAAATGCATGTTCATACAACCTCCTTGGTTTTTGGAACGAATCTCAGCCGGCCCTTCCGGGCCGGTTATTTCGCCTTTCCCTGACCGGCCACGGCGGCCTGCGCCTTCGCTACGGCGTCCGCGTCGCCGAGGTAACGGTGTCCCAGCGGCTTCATGTCCTGGTCGAGGGTGTAGACCAGAGGAATGCCCGTGGGGATGTTCAGCTCCAGAATGTCCTTCTCGGAGATGTCGTCCAGATACTTGACCAGTGCCCGAAGGCTGTTTCCGTGGGCTGCAACGACGATCTTCCTCCCGGCACGGATCTCCGGGACGATGGCCTCCCGCCAGTAGGGCACGACGCGGGCAACGGTGTCCGCCAGGCATTCGCCCGCGGGGATCTGTTCGGGAGCAAGGTCCGCATAGCGAGGATCCTTGGCGGGATAGCGCTCGTCGTCCTTGTCCAGCAGGGGAGGCAGAACGTCGTAGCTGCGGCGCCATATCTTGACCTGCTCGTCGCCGTATCGGGCCGCGGTCTCGGATTTGTTCAGGCCCTGGAGGCCGCCGTAATGGCGCTCGTTCAACTTCCAGGAATGACGGACGGGGATCCACATCCGGTCCATCTCCTCCAGGACGAGCCACAGAGTTTTGATGGCCCGCTTCAGCACGGAGGTGAAGGCCAGGTCGAAGGCGTAGCCCTCCTCTTTCAAAAGCCGCCCCGCAGCCCGGGCCTCCTCGACGCCCTTCTCGGACAGGGGGACGTCGGTCCAGCCGGTAAAGCGGTTTTCCCTGTTCCATGCGCTCTCGCCATGGCGTATCAGTGCGATCTCGTACATGAAGCATCACTCCCCGATTTTTTCAACGGAATTGACGTGCGATGAAAGATTCGGTAGGACTCCGCAAAGAATGGGAGCATGTGTCCCGTCCTTGCCCTTTACGGAAAAGATTATCAGATAACGAGATTTTTTGACAGAGGGAAAGGCCCTGGCTTTCCCTGAAGCCCTCTTTTTGTTAGTATTGGAAGGGCAATTTCAATGATTTGGAAATGGAATCGGGCCGCTTTTCCGGGCCCTGCATGCGGATTGAAAGGGGTGGACCGGTGATGCCGGAGACAACGTTGAGAAAAGGGGACCGCGTCGTTCGCTTCGAGCGCGGGGGACGGGTGGAGATCGGGCGTTTGGTGGAGGAGGGAGAGGTGGAATTGCTGGACGGGGAGGACCTCTTCTCCGGGGGCAGGGAGCGGTTGACGGGAGCGCGCCGCCTTCCGCCCTGCGAGCCCGGGGCGATCTGGTGCGTCGGCAAGAACTATCTCGATCACGCCAGGGAGATGGAGAGCGTTCCGCCCTCGGAACCCTGCATTTTTCTGAAGGCCCTGACCGCCCTCGCCGCCCATGAGGATGTCGTCCGCTTCCCGTCCTGGGCCGGGCGCATCGACTACGAGGGGGAGCTGGCCGTCGTGATCGGGGAGGATTGCCGGAACGTCCCCGAGGCGGAGGCTCTGGACGTCGTGAGGGGTTATGCTTGCTTCAACGACGTCACGGCGCGGGACCTTCAGCGGGAGGACGGGCAGTGGACGCGCGGCAAGGGGTTCGACGGTTTCGGGCCTCTAGGGCCGTGCCTTCTGATCGCCCGGGAGATGCCCGCGGAGGCGGTGCTCCGCACCCGCCTGAACGGCCGTGTGGTGCAGGAGAGCGTTCTGGGGAACATGATCTTCGGGGTGGCGCGGGTCATCGCGCACGTCAGCCGTTTTGCCACGCTGCACGCGGGCGACGTCATCGCCACGGGAACCCCCAGCGGCGTCGGCCCCGTTCGCGACGGGGACACGGTGGAGGTGGAGATCGACGGCATCGGTGTCCTGAGGAACCGTTTTGCCGAGGAGCGGGGCTAGCGGGCCCATGCACATCACGCTGTGGCTGACGGGGGATCAGGAGCGGATAAGGGTTCCGCTCTCCAACCTGCACCTGTTCCAGTCGCTGCTCTACGCGGTGCTGCCTCCGGACCGGGCCGCCTTTCTGCACGACGAGGGATACCGCGTCGATGGGCGAAGGTTGAAGCTCTTCGCGATGAGCTGGCCCATCGCGGCGTCGCGTCCGGCCTTCGAGGAGAACGCCATCCTGTTTCCGCTGCCGGTCCGGCTGGTGGTCTCCACGCCGATGACCGACACCATGGACGGCATCGCCGGCGGTGTTTTGAACGCCTCGGAGCTCCGGGTGGGCAACAACGTCGTCCGGTGCGAGCGCATCGAGGCGGAGCAGCAGCATGCGGACGGTGATACCCTGACCGTGCGCACCCTGTCGCCCATCACCTGCTACGACCAGGCGGAACGGAACGGCAGGCCCTATACAATCTACTTCAGCCCCCACCAGAAGGATTTCGCCGTATCGGTCCACAACAACCTGGTGCGCAAGTTCCGCGCGATCTTCCCCGACCGGGCCGTTCCGGAGGGGACGGTCCGTATCGCCCCGCTCGGGCCGGTGCGGGAACGGGTGGCGATCTTCAGCCCGGAGACGTCCTTTCCCATCAAGGGATGGTCGGGCCGGTTCCGCCTGGAGGGGCCCCAGGAACTGCTTCAGATCGCTCTGGACTGCGGCCTGGGCGCCAAGAACAGCGCGGGATGGGGGTGCGTGACGCGGGGGTGAGGGGACAGGGGATAACTCGTGGTGCTAAAATCAGAGAGTTCTTCCTGAGAGCTTGTTTTATGCGCGCTTTCAGGTATGGAAATGTGGTGCTCTGCTGGGAGTATAAGGAAAATTCCTTTTTTAGGTATTTTGTGTCAGTGGTACTTGCGTTGTTTTTATTTTTTGATATGCTTCTCTTGAAAGATCAGGGGGAGCATATCATGCACTCGCAGCACTCTCAAAAGAAAGCAGTGCACAACAGAAAACGAGTTGGCAGCATCCGCACGGTAAAAATCTACGACAACAATGTTTTTATTGAAATTAAGGGCCTCTTAATATCGGATATGTCCGTACAACAACTAATTTGGGGGCGCTAATCTCTAAAGGCTTAAAGGACGTCATCAATTTTATCAAGTCCGTTTGGGCTACATTACCGCTGTGGAGGTGATGGTCATACAACATACGTTCAAGGCACGAGGGCATTGGTGGTTCGATTCCGGTCTGATGGGGCTGTACTTTATCGCGAAAGATAAGAAAATACAGGAGTCGGAACGCTGGCCGGATGTCGAGGTTGTCCTGGATTTTGACGGCGTATCGATTAAAGCTCCGGATGATCAAATGAAACCCTTTCTGGAGTCCTGTTACGAGAAACTGGCCTCCAACTGGTGGAACCGATCGACAAAAAAGCAAAAGGAGAATCCGGAACTCGTTTGCTACGACCAAGAGAAGAAAGAGTTGGATTGTCTGGCGAAACGAATGCCGACTCCCGTTCCCGCCCTGTCGGTAAGCGCCACAAGTTGGAGGGGGAAAGCGGATGCGTTCGAGGACTTGTCCGCGTCGCTTCAGGAGGAGGTGGCGGCCTTCCTGAAGGAACGAAAAAAGTCTCTATGGGGGACCAAGAAAAAACTCTGTTACGAGCAGCCTGTCTGTCATCCCCAATTGGATATCTTTCCCAAGGTCCGGCGAGGGGGAGGGGCCGTGTGTTCCGTCTGCGGGCAGACCGCCGTCTGCGACAGAGTCTCTCAAACCTCCTTCCCTCTCTTCTCGAGCCAAAGTGCGACCTTTTCCTTCAATTCCGATCTGGGATCGCCCGATCTTATCTGCTGGGAATGCCAGCTGCTGGGCAAGTTTGCCGTTCACGCGTCGTATTACAAGGTCGCGGATTCCCTGACCTACATCATGCAGCTGAACTCCGGAGACCTGAGGGTTTTGGAGGATGCCCATCTGTCGTTTGGAATACCTTCCTCACTACGACTCTCATTGGATGACGACAGGATTTATTTCTTCAACTTCGGAGAAAAAAGCCGTATTTTGCAGAACGCTCGCCTATCCTATGAGGTGCTGTGGGGCTTTTATCTGGAGGCCTATGAGCTGGTCTTGAAGAACCAGCAGAAGCGCCGGAACGAGGCGCGCGCCTTGGAGAACTCGGATGAGGATGAGATCGACGAGGAGTCCCTCAGGCGAACGGCCGCGCTGAACGTCGTCCTTGCGGCTCTGGACTCCAAGGGGAGTACGTTCATCACCAAGGAGGTCGTCACCTATACCGATACGGCTTACCTGTTCCGGCTGATCGGCTTTATCAAAAAATATATCCGCACCGAGGCCCCGGAGGCTATGGCTCAGGATCTCGGGCGTTTTTTTGAGTCCCTCTTTTGGGATTTGGAGCTTCCCAATCCGCAGAAGCCTTACGATCCGCTTAATGGGATGGAGCGCAACAGCCTGCTGCGGTGCGTGTTCGAGAAGAAATCCATCGTGTGCCGTGCGGAGAGTTTCGTGTTCAAAAAGTCTTTGGCGGTCGATTATCCGTGGTTAGGCCACATCCTGTTCTTCGTGATGGCTTACGAGCTCGTGGTGCATTGTCGGGATTCGGAGGAAGGAGAGAAAAAAGGCATGGCGAAAGGCATGACAAAGGATCAAATTGCCCTTGCGACGAAGTTGGGGGCGCAGATCGTCTTGGCTGCAAAGGAGACTCTGGTGAAAGAGGGTGAGGGCCTTGAAAGCATGAAGGCCGTCAAGGGTGATCTTTTTACTCTACGCAAAACCCGAACAGCGACGGATTTCCTGGAGCAGCTGAATCGCCTGCAGTTCCGCTACGGAATCGTCGTCAACAAGGAGATTGCGGCGGGGGTTTTTGCCGAGCTGGCCGAGAGCGATGTCCCTTTTGAGGAGTTTCGGGCCTATTGCATGATTGCCGCCTTGAACGCCTACAACAACGTTATGCGTCCTCGTGCTTCAGAGGGTAAGGACTCTCAGTCCGGTAACGAATGACGGAAAAACATTACAGGAGGTAACATGAGATGACGAATTTCAAATGCCTGACGCTGACCTACCTGACGCACGCCTCTTATGCCTCTTTGAACGGCTCCGACAAGGAGGCCGACAACATCTCCAGCATCAAGAAGATCCGAATGAACGACGGCCTGGAGTATCCGTACAAATCCTCACAGGCGATTCGCCGGGATCTGCGCGAACAACTGGCCGTCATGGACTGGGAGCTTTCCGAGGCCGCTCTGGCCAAACAGACGAAGGGGGCGGCAGCGACCCTTGGCGATCCTGAGACGTACATCGACGACGATCTGTTTGGGTTCATGATCGCCGACAAGGTCACGAAAAAACGCACGGGCCCGGTGCGCGTCTCGCCCTTGATCTCCCTGGAACCCTATCGGGGGGAGCTGGACTTTGCCACGAACTATATGGGCGTCAAGGCCGGCGGAAACCCGAACATCTTCGAGACGGAAATCCACTCCGGTTTTTACAGAGGGACGATCCTGATCGAGCTGGATCGGATCGGGGTTGCCGATGCCGAGACCTATAAATTGGATCTGGGGGCAGGGGAGAAAAAACGCCGAGTGGCGGCACTCCTGGACGCCATCCAGAATCTCTGGGGGATCGGACGTCAGAGCCGTTTTCTGGCGGACATCTCTCCCAAGTTCGTGGCGGCCGCGTTGATGAGGGTCAAAAATCCTGTCTTCATGGAGTGCGTCCGTGTTCGCTTGGAGGGAGAAGAGGAAGAGAAAAAATTGGGTTTCGTGGAGTACGGCCTGATCGAGAATACCCTCAAGGACTGCGAGAAAGCTGTTGCCCACTGGGTTCTGGGGGAGCGCAAGGGCTTTTTCTCCCGTGATATGACCGCGGCAAAGCCTCTGGGAGAAGCGTTCAATACGATGAGAGGATGGTTGGACGAGGTCTACGGAGGGTAGCCATGTACGGCTTTTTCGTATCGCTTCATGGGATGACGGCCTCATTTCGCGAGCCCGGTTCTCATCTTTATCAGGCGACGCTGCCCCTGCCTCCCGTCTCCGCGCTGGTGGGGATGGCCGGAGCTGCCCTGGGAAAACCTTTTGAGGAAGCCTGGCCGTTCTTCAAGGATGCGGGACTCTTCGTCGGGGCTTCGGGGAGCTCCGGAGGGGGCGGCATAGACCTTTGGAATTACGACAAGATGGCAACTCCAAAAGGGAGTGAAGAAATAGCTTTCGCAAAATTGCACGGACTTTCCAAGGTGGTGCGGAAGGATATCCTGAACCGGGAGTTTCTGGCAGACGCGGAGTTCGTTGCCTTTTATGCGTTGGGGGATCGGGAGAAGGCGGATTGCCTGCGTTCTGCCTTTAAGGATCCCGTTTATGCCCTTTCTCTGGGAAGCAGCGACGACATCGCTCTTGTTCGGGAGGTCTCGGAGCTGTGCCCGATTGGAGACGAAGAGGAGAGCGACAGCTTTGCGGACACGCTTTTACCCGGCGACCATGCCGATAGCGTCCGATTCGATTGGGATGCCTTGAGGCGCGCTTGTGTGGTGCAGACGCTGAAAGCGCCCCTGGTGCGCCCCCTTATCGTCGATTTTGAGTTTAAGGGAAACGAGCGCCACGGAATCCGTTACCGCCTCTTCACCTTTTTGTCGGGGCATCAGCGTCTGCTGAATCCTCAAAGGGCGTTCCGTTTTCCGAACGTGGCCTTGCCCGTGCCGCTTTACGGCTTGGAGAATGAGGAGCAATGAGCTTCTACGCCAAGGCTTTGGAGGGTGTGGAGGGCACTTACGAATATCACGTGAGGACGTGCTTGAGTATCGCCTCCGAATTTCTGAGGCTCAACCGGGAGCCCTTGGAGAGGGTGTGCTCCTGGTTGGAGGTCTCTTATGAAGAATTGACGGCCCTTTGCCTGAGGGCCGTTTTTTTTCACGATATCGGGAAATTGGGTGACTTCTTTCAAGAACGAATGAGGCGGCGGCTGGGGCCAGGCGGAAAGGACGATCCGAAGCGTTTTTTTCGGCACGAGCTCCTCTCTGCCCGCCTGCTCCATGCGCTCTGGGACAGGGAAAAAGGGTTGTTTCCCCATGACGTCTGGGCCGTCCTGGGGCATCACAAGAAGTTGGATCGTGGCTGGTCCAATTTTGGCAGAGAGAGGGATATCGCGAAGCCCGACAGGCTGACGGCGTCGCAGATTCAGTTTGGGCTGAATTTTGACGAGTCGTGGAAGGCGCTTGTGCAACAGGACGAGAAAACGATGAAGAGACTGCTCGATCCTCGCCTTTTTGAGGATTGGGACGACGACTGCAATTGGGCCAGAAGCTTTTTGGACGAGTTTGAGGCTTGGCACTTAAGCGCTTGCAAACGGCGGAGTACGGTTGGAAACCGGACGCTCTCCGCCCTAGTTCGAGGGGTTGTGGGTTACGCGGATTGGCAGGCCTCGGCCTCGCCCGAAGATCGCTTGAATCCTCGTCATTCCCTGGACGTTGCGGCGTTGAATGCCAAGATCCGAGAACGGGTGGAACAGCAGGCGCGTCCCGGCGACCCACCCTTTGCCAAGCGTCCGTTTCAGACATCGTGTGAGGAGGCTTTAGGAGATGTCCTGGCCATCGCTCCGACGGGGAGCGGAAAGACGGAGGCCTCGCTGCTCTGGGCCGTGAATGGAGGGTTGGGCAAGGTGTTGTTCCTCATGCCGACCAAGGTCACCTCCAACAGCCTTTATGAACGGATGAGAACCTATTTTGATCCCAGGGACTGCGGGATATCCCATTCAGGGGCCGGGGTGTATCTTGCGCTTCGAAAGGACGAGGATGAGCGGGAGGAGAGCACGGACGACAAGCTGAAGATGCTGCGCCAATACAAGGCGTTTATGGCTCCGGTCATGGTTGCGACGGTGGATCAGCTGCTGACGGCCAACTTCAACATGAGGGACTGGTTTTTCAAAGAGTTGGCCACTTTGGGGGCCTCGGTCGTCTTCGACGAGATTCATGCTTACGCTCCCTTTACCCTGGCGCTGATCTCGGAGAGCATCAAGCGCATTCGTGCGATGGGAGGGCGCGTCATGGTGATGAGCGCCACGATGCCCCAAAAGCTGAGGGAACACTTTCAGACCCTTCTGGGCGTGAAGATGCCCGTTGTCGCCGAGGAGCTGATGGAAAAACGGAAATGTTCCTGGGAGTACAGGGATGCCCCGCTGGAATCTTTCGACGAGGAAATTCTGGAGGCACTGTCACAGGGGCGTAAGGTTGCCGTTGTGGTGAATACGGTGGATGTTGCGCAGGAGTTGTTTTTGCGCTGGAGATCCATTTTAGAGGAACGGTTGCCGGATAAAAAGATCCTCTGTTACCATAGTCGCTTTATCATGAGGGATCGAGACGAAAAGGAAAAGCTTCTGCTGGAGAAGGATAAGGAGGGACGCCCTGCCTTCGTGGATCTCGTGGTCGCGACCCAGGCCATTGAGGTCTCGCTGGATATCAGTTTCGATCTCATGTTGAGCGAATGTGCTCCTTTGGACAGCTTGATTCAGCGTGCGGGGCGCTGTAACCGATTTGGCAAGTCCAAGGGAGCTCGTTTTGTGGTTTTCCCCATCAGTGATGTGGCCAGGGAATACGTCTATAAAAATGCCAGAGAGCCTCTTGGGTGTACGCTGGACGTTCTGAGACGGTGGGAAGGGTCTCCTTCCGAGCGGGATCTGTCTGCGATGTTGGAGGAGGTCTATCTCAGCCTCGAAATTGAGGATGAAAATTACGAGGAGGGCAGGCGAGCAGCGCGGAGCATTCTTGAGAACCCCGATGCCTCCATTCTGGATGAGACGATTCTTCAGGATGATGCTTTGACTCGTAAGATCGAGTTCCTTAAAGTGCAGGTCATTCCGTACAGCTTTCTCGGAGAAGTTCAGGAGCTCTGGTCGAGCGGGAACAAGGCAGATCTTTTGAAGATCGCGCAATTCGAAGTTCCCATCGGACTCCATCAGGCGAAAGGATTTAAGGCCTCCCGGCTTCCGAAGGGCATGGAGTATTTGAATATACGAGAGGTCGAATACGATAAAGAGATTGGGGCAAAATTGCAGGAACGTGATTCTTCGGATGTCATGATATAGGAGGATGATCCTATGTTCTCCGAGCTTGTTAAAGTCAACGGCTATCTGGTTCAAGCGTTTTCAATCTGCCGACGGCAGGTCTGGCTGCTGGCCCGTGGTGTGACTGCCGAACAGAGCAACGAATCCCTCGCTCTCGGCCGCTTGGTCGATCAGAACAGCTACGCTCGGGAGCGTCATCAGGTGGGTTTCGGGGACAACAAATTTGATTTTGTCCAGGGGGCGGATGGGGAGCTGGTCGTCTGCGAGGTCAAAAAGAGCAGCCGGGCGGAGCGGTCCGCGCGCCTGCAGCTGGCCCACTACCTCTACGACCTCCAAAAGGCTGGGATCGAGGCCCGCGGCGTCCTGATGTTCCCCACCGAAAAGAAGCGTGTCGAGGTGGAGCTCACGGATGCGCTCAAAGCGGAGTTGGATTGCGTGTATGCGGAGATTGAATCCCTTGCCCAAAGGAACGTGCCGCCTCCGGCCGAACACTGTAAGTACTGCGGCAAGTGTGCTTATGCCGAGTACTGCTGGGGATAGAGTGGGGATAGAGCATTTCCGGAGAGAGGAGGAACACGATGGGCAAAACTCTGTATCTGCTGAGTTCCGGAAGCCTGAAGCGCAAGGACAACACGCTTTTCGTCGAGCGGGTCGGCGAGAAGCCCCGCTTCCTGCCGGTGGAGACGACGGACGAGATCATGGTGATGGGGGAACTTGACCTCAACAAGAGCCTGCTGGAATTTCTGACCCAAAAGCAGATCATTCTCCATTTCTTCAACTATCACGGATACTATGCCGGAACCTACTATCCGCGCGAGCACATGAACTCCGGTGCCGTCATTCTGGCTCAGGCGGCTCACTACACGGATGAGGCCAGGCGGCACAAACTGGCGTCGACCCTCATTGTCGGGGCCATAGAGAATATGCGTAAGGTGGTGGCTTATTACCAGCGTCGCGCCTCCTTGGACGTGGAGGATATTTTGTCGGACCTGGAGCGATTCGAGGCGATGGCGCCACAGAGCGGGAGTGTCCCTGCCCTCATGGGCATCGAGGGCAATGCCCGTAACCGGTACTATCAATTTTTCGACAGGCTGGTTCAGGACGAGGCATTCAAAATGGTGGAGCGAACCCGGCGGCCGCCCAGCAACCGCATGAACGCGCTGATCAGTTTCCTGAACTCCATGTGTTACATTCTGGCGCTGTCTCAGATCTACAGAACGCACCTGGACCCGCGTATCGGCTTTCTGCACGAGACGAATTTCCGACGTTTCAGCCTGAACCTGGATCTTGCGGAGATCTTCAAGCCGATCCTGGTGGACCGACTGATTTTTTCTCTGGTCAACAGGCGCGAGATTCAGGAGAAGCATTTCGAGAAGGAGACGGGCGGGGGGATTTATCTGAACGATCGGGGACGTGAAATCGTGCTGCGTGCTTGGGAGACGCGAGTCAACGAAACCATCGAGCACCCCAGGCTGAAGCGCAACGTCAGCTACCGCGGGCTGATGCGCATGGAAGCCTACAAAATCCAGAAACACATTCTGGACGACACGCCTTACGACCCATTTGTCAGCAGGTGGTGAGGATGTTTGTCCTGATGTTCTACGATGTTGGGGAAAAACGGGTAGGTAAAGTCCTGAAGACGGCACGTCGATACCTGACCTGGATTCAGAACTCCGTCCTCGAAGGGGACTTGAGCCCTGCGACTTTCGAGGCCCTCAAGATAGACGTTCGGAAAATTTTGGACTTGCAATACGACAGTGTTTTGTTTTATGCTTGGCGTACCGAACGCTACATGTCCCGTGAGGTGGTGGGGGTGGAACGGGGCTGTACGGATTTTATGGTATAGGTGGGGGCCACCCCTCGGCACATTGACAACTTCATAGCTGGTTCTATACTTTCTTTGCATCCATTCTTGCGTTGCGTGCGTCGATCCCCGATGGCGTGGAATAGGCGGGGGATCGACGCATTCTCAAAATAAAGGCTGAGCGTCTGTCTATCAGGGTTTGATGGGACGAGAGAGCTTTTTGTTTTTTGCTGTACTTCGGTCTGCTATACTTAACCGGTGCAGACACCGGCGTGTGTTTGCGGCTTTGAAACCTTCCTTTGAGGGATGGAAACTGGCTGTAGCCGTCGTAGCTACCTGCGAGGTCGATGCTTTGAAACCTTCCTTTGAGGGATGGAAACTCATGGATGTGGGCCATCTGGGCTATTTCAACCCCCTTTGAAACCTTCCTTTGAGGGATGGAAACCCCTGGCCTACTACAAAGACACGCTTTCCACACGCCTTTGAAACCTTCCTTTGAGGGATGGAAACGGGCCTCGGCCATGCCCCACCAGGCGTAAACGCCCTGCTTTGAAACCTTCCTTTGAGGGATGGAAACGGATCATGGCGGCGTTGTCGTGATCCTCTCCGCCGTTCTTTGAAACCTTCCTTTGAGGGATGGAAACTTCCCGAAGGGTACGGCGTGTGTCATCGACTTGCCTCTTTGAAACCTTCCTTTGAGGGATGGAAACACCACAGACATCGCCAACACACTCGTGCATTGCGGTACTTTGAAACCTTCCTTTGAGGGATGGAAACCCTATAACATTATGAGCGCTCCGGTATCCCTATCACTTTGAAACCTTCCTTTGAGGGATGGAAACAGGCTTCTTTTTCTTCTCCCTGTGGTAAGTGCGACATCTTTGAAACCTTCCTTTGAGGGATGGAAACTGGAGGTGCGCTCGGCTTTGGTGTCTCGCCAGCGTACTTTGAAACCTTCCTTTGAGGGATGGAAACAGTACTAGGGCCTGCACCATCCACAGGGCACAGGCCCCTTTGAAACCTTCCTTTGAGGGATGGAAACGCTAAAGCCTTGCTATTAGCGGCTTTACGGGCTTTATCTTTGAAACCTTCCTTTGAGGGATGGAAACACGCTCCGCCGTTCCTGAGGGCATAAGGCTTGCCTCTTTGAAACCTTCCTTTGAGGGATGGAAACCGTGACCGCAAGCGTGACGAACACGCTCCAACCCTTGCTTTGAAACCTTCCTTTGAGGGATGGAAACGCAGCGGATTGTTTATCCTCTGGCGTTGTGGCGCTGCCTTTGAAACCTTCCTTTGAGGGATGGAAACACGCTCCGCCGTTCCTGAGGGCATAAGGCTTGCCTTCCTTTGAAACCTTCCTTTGAGGGATGGAAACTCGAACACATCGCCTGCGCCCATTGTGGGGAAGTCTACTTTGAAACCTTCCTTTGAGGGATGGAAACGCTTTTCCAATTCGACCTGACGCTTCACCCTTTCGGGCTTTGAAACCTTCCTTTGAGGGATGGAAACAGCTCCGGATGCTGTTCCTTGATGAGGATGTGCTTCCTTTGAAACCTTCCTTTGAGGGATGGAAACCACACAGGCCCGTGATTGTGTTGCCCTACTCCGCTTCCCTTTGAAACCTTCCTTTGAGGGATGGAAACGCGTGGGGAGGTCGGAGCTGCGGCAAGCGTCGTCGTCCTTTGAAACCTTCCTTTGAGGGATGGAAACCCCGCTATATCCAAGTTCCTGCCAGTCGTGGGGATCCTTTGAAACCTTCCTTTGAGGGATGGAAACACCAGCGAGGATGTGCAAAACGTTGTTGCCATGGTTCTTTGAAACCTTCCTTTGAGGGATGGAAACATGTCCGTTCGATCAGCTTTGCGGGTGCTGTTCTGCTTTGAAACCTTCCTTTGAGGGATGGAAACTGATCGAGTCCGCCGCCCCCATCCCAATCCCGAGTGCTTTGAAACCTTCCTTTGAGGGATGGAAACTTCCTTACACCTCCGCGAGCTCGAGCGACAGCTTTCTTTGAAACCTTCCTTTGAGGGATGGAAACCCAGATAAATTTGATTGGGGCAGAGCCCTTCCAGACCTTTGAAACCTTCCTTTGAGGGATGGAAACGTGTCGTTGAGATCGTTGATGCCCTGACCTCCAGCGACTTTGAAACCTTCCTTTGAGGGATGGAAACTGGTGTTTTTCCTCCTGCGGCCTGTGGCCGCGCAAACTTTGAAACCTTCCTTTGAGGGATGGAAACTGGCGTTTACGAGGACTGTCGTTATCTCGGTGAGCTCTTTGAAACCTTCCTTTGAGGGATGGAAACGGGTGGGGAGGTCGGAGCTGCGGCACGCTTCGTCGTCCTTTGAAACCTTCCTTTGAGGGATGGAAACTCGTATTTACCTCCGATTGTGTTTTTGTGCTATAATCCTTTGAAACCTTCCTTTGAGGGATGGAAACGAGGCTAAATAGGTACTCGGATTCCTGTTTGGGTCTTCTTTGAAACCTTCCTTTGAGGGATGGAAACTGGTCCTCTCCGCCGTTGTCTACCTCTAGTTCGACGCCGCTTTGAAACCTTCCTTTGAGGGATGGAAACCACGAACCAGCAGACCTTATTAACGCTTTTGGACACCTTTGAAACCTTCCTTTGAGGGATGGAAACCGCGTGCGGTCAGTTTTCCCAAACCGGAGACACAACCCTTTGAAACCTTCCTTTGAGGGATGGAAACCCTTCTGTGATGACCAACATCTTCCCGCCGGAGTCGCTTTGAAACCTTCCTTTGAGGGATGGAAACTGTAGCGTATCTTCGCCATGAGGTTGTCCAGGTCCGCTTTGAAACCTTCCTTTGAGGGATGGAAACAGGACTTTGAGCGTTGTTTCAGGCGGGATGTCCGTCCTTTGAAACCTTCCTTTGAGGGATGGAAACAGGCAAAGCTGTCGATTCCATGTTGTTGGTTGGCATCTTTGAAACCTTCCTTTGAGGGATGGAAACTTCACTCCTTCTTTTTCGGGACAGTCTTAGGGATCAGCTTTGAAACCTTCCTTTGAGGGATGGAAACAGGGGACACCATTCACAAGACCTGTGTGGTACCCACCGCTTTGAAACCTTCCTTTGAGGGATGGAAACGCGCTCTGGCAGCGATCTACGCTCTGAATAAGCACGCTTTGAAACCTTCCTTTGAGGGATGGAAACACCGCTCCTTTGAGGACCTTTCCCTGTGCCGCGGAGACTTTGAAACCTTCCTTTGAGGGATGGAAACGGGCCTTTGTCGTTCCCCCGACGGTGAGATTGTCAACTTTGAAACCTTCCTTTGAGGGATGGAAACGAACATCCCAGAACTCCGAGTTCGTAGGATGCTCTCCCCTTTGAAACCTTCCTTTGAGGGATGGAAACTTGATATCGGGTATAAGGACGGCAACAACCTCCGGGCGGCTTTGAAACCTTCCTTTGAGGGATGGAAACACCATATATGAGTGCAATTTACCCTACCAGATGACTCTTTGAAACCTTCCTTTGAGGGATGGAAACACGAAAACGACGATCTGCCCTATCGCCACGAGGACGCTTTGAAACCTTCCTTTGAGGGATGGAAACTTACAAGAGCAAGTCTTGGACGCGCTTCTCCTTCCCCACTTTGAAACCTTCCTTTGAGGGATGGAAACACTACGAGCGGAAGAAGGAAGCTGGTAAGGGGTTTACTTTGAAACCTTCCTTTGAGGGATGGAAACTGGGAGCGGTAGCCGAGATTGGTAGCAAGAGACATACTTTGAAACCTTCCTTTGAGGGATGGAAACGCGGCCGGTGCCGTGTCCGAACCATCCCGAACGTGACCCTTTGAAACCTTCCTTTGAGGGATGGAAACATAGACAAAAGTAACGGAGAGACGCCGCGTTATGGGCTTTGAAACCTTCCTTTGAGGGATGGAAACTATACGTTGCAGTCCTTTCGTTATGTAGTTGCCTTCCCTTTGAAACCTTCCTTTGAGGGATGGAAACCTAGAAAATATTGAGCTTGACAGAATACATACGTGACTTTGAAACCTTCCTTTGAGGGATGGAAACTAGCGCCTGTATGATCGTTCCGTTGTACCTATCATTTCCTTTGAAACCTTCCTTTGAGGGATGGAAACCCGATCCCCGGAACCGTGAACGTGCCGCCGATGGCACTTTGAAACCTTCCTTTGAGGGATGGAAACATATCCCAGTACAGGCGATGAAGATGTTGGTGGAGCTTTGAAACCTTCCTTTGAGGGATGGAAACGCGCGGCCTCGATCTTTTCCGTGCCAAAGTAGTTAACTTTGAAACCTTCCTTTGAGGGATGGAAACATTTAATCTGTTTCGATTTGCTTGTTTCGTCCCTCTGCTTTGAAACCTTCCTTTGAGGGATGGAAACAAATTGTCCTGGAGCGAATCCCCCCACGTGGAGAGCCTTTGAAACCTTCCTTTGAGGGATGGAAACACGACTTCGACGCGGGGAATCCGCCCCTGGTCCTGGCTTTGAAACCTTCCTTTGAGGGATGGAAACGCGCATCGAGTGGTTCTTTGCCCAGACACTGCGCGGCTTTGAAACCTTCCTTTGAGGGATGGAAACACAGGTCGTAGCTGTCCGTGCTTGCGTTTATGTGCTTCTTTGAAACCTTCCTTTGAGGGATGGAAACTGTAGTCCGGTCTGCATTTGCACAGGATCTCCGTGCCTTTGAAACCTTCCTTTGAGGGATGGAAACTTTTGAGGTCGGAATGTCCCAGGAGCTCCCGGACGGTCTTTGAAACCTTCCTTTGAGGGATGGAAACTTCCCCGAGGACGCCGCAGGAGACCCGGGGCGGCGCTCTTTGAAACCTTCCTTTGAGGGATGGAAACTGCGGGGCGGAGAACTTCCTTCCCAGGAGATCATCGCTTTGAAACCTTCCTTTGAGGGATGGAAACTCGTTACCGTCCCCCGGCTGGAGTTGGTCGATCGGGCTTTGAAACCTTCCTTTGAGGGATGGAAACTCGCTCTGTACCATCGCTCTTCGCTTATACATTGCCCACTTTGAAACCTTCCTTTGAGGGATGGAAACATTGCTGGATTTTGCGCATGTTGAGTTCCCCGGAGCCTTTGAAACCTTCCTTTGAGGGATGGAAACGACTTCTGGTTCGCCTGCGTCGACATAGAGGTCATCCTTTGAAACCTTCCTTTGAGGGATGGAAACTAGGCTATTCATTCTCCTTTGCCATACTCCAGGTCTATCTTTGAAACCTTCCTTTGAGGGATGGAAACATTTAATCTGTTTCGATTTGCTTGTTTCGTCCCTTCTTTGAAACCTTCCTTTGAGGGATGGAAACAGGTCCGGGCGACGGTTGGAATGGTAGGCGAGGATACTTTGAAACCTTCCTTTGAGGGATGGAAACGGGCACGCACACCCGCGGCGAGGCGACGTTCGTCGGGCTTTGAAACCTTCCTTTGAGGGATGGAAACCGGCGGCGTTCGTGGGGATGCTGGCCCATTTTCTGCCTTTGAAACCTTCCTTTGAGGGATGGAAACGCAATAAACGCAGCAATACCAAGCGTTTACAGCTAAGCTTTGAAACCTTCCTTTGAGGGATGGAAACATTTAATCTGTTTCGATTTGCTTGTTTCGTGTCTTTGCTTTGAAACCTTCCTTTGAGGGATGGAAACAAAGTACCAGAGCGCGGCGATCAGCGTGTCGCACCGCTTTGAAACCTTCCTTTGAGGGATGGAAACGGTGTAGGTCCACAAGCTCTCCCTCCTCGCCGGTCCCTTTGAAACCTTCCTTTGAGGGATGGAAACGCGTCTTTCAGAAGCGCATAGCTGTCCGTGCTTGCGCTTTGAAACCTTCCTTTGAGGGATGGAAACTCTGCTTATAGAAATGCCGGAACTGGTCCGTGTTGCCTTTGAAACCTTCCTTTGAGGGATGGAAACTTTGCTCGATTGCAGGCATCAACAAACCGTTGCTGCCTTTGAAACCTTCCTTTGAGGGATGGAAACTGCACAGCTTCGCCCAGCCGCCCATCTGGTCCAGGCTTTGAAACCTTCCTTTGAGGGATGGAAACTGCTCCAGCCTCCCCATTGAAGCCCAATACTTCCTCCTTTGAAACCTTCCTTTGAGGGATGGAAACGTTTGCAGATCTGGTACAGAACCTCGGCCTGAAACTCCTTTGAAACCTTCCTTTGAGGGATGGAAACATTAAGAAAATGCACAGTTCCGCCAAAAATGGGCAACTTTGAAACCTTCCTTTGAGGGATGGAAACATTTAATCTGTTTCGATTTGCTTGTTTCGTGTCTTTGCTTTGAAAC
>NZ_RQYL01000032.1 GCF_003860125.1 Fretibacterium sp. OH1220_COT-178
AGACAAAAGACTCGCGACTGCGTTTTTCGGACATGGAGTCGGCATGCCGCTCTCGTCGGTATCGGAGATACCGGCGGGGGTATGGGGCGAAGCCCCGTTCAGATCCGGAGCAGGCCGACGATCCCACATTTCAGCAATTAAGATCCCTCCATAGAACGAGACAAAAGACTCGCGACTGCGTTTTTCGGACATGGAGTCGGCATGCCGCTCTCGTCGGTATCGGAGATACCGGCGGGGGCATGGGGCGAAGCCCCGTTCAGATCCGGAGCAGGCCGACGATTCCGGGGTACGGCAAAAATTCCCTTCCCTCTATATTCCATACTATATTGTACACTTTTACGGTTTTACGGAGCGGGGTCCTTGTCCTCCGGGGCCATGGTCCGCCTCAGGCGCCGCAGGACCAGGGCCAGGAAGGCCGCGGAGACCATGGTGCCCAGAAGGGAGGCGACGGACTGGAACCACCAGATGTGCCTCGGCGCAAACCAGAGGAAGAACAGCCAGGCCGCGGAGATCCGGAAGACGATCGAGCGCAGGATCTGGACGATCGTTCCGTAGAGCGACTGACCGATGCCGACGAAGAACGCACCGACGAGGATCATGAACACGCTGCACGGGTAGGACGGGACGGAGGCCCGTATGGCCCGGACGGCCATATCCGCCGTCTCCGGCGGGGGCCGGAAAAGCCCCAGAAAGAGGTGGGGCCAGACGTAGATCACCGCCCCTATGGAGCACATCAGAATCATCCCGAGCAGAAACGCGGAACGAAGGCCCGCGGTCATCCGCGCCAGGTCGCGCCTGCCGTAGTTGTAGGCGATGTAGGGGATGAGGGCCATGTAGAGTCCGAAGAGGAAGTTGAACGCCAGGTCCTCGATCCTCAGCCCAAGCATCCAGGCGGAGACGGCATGGTGGCCGTAGTTCGTCAGGATCCTGTTGGTTCCCCCCATGCCCAGGGCCACGCTGGCCGTCGTCAGGGCGATCGGGATGCCGATGCGCAGAATGGGTCCCCACCAGGCGGTCAGGTCCGTCCTGGGGTGGAGCAGGGGCGGCACGGGAATGGCGCTGATCCGCGGCATCTTTCTCAGGAGGTAGAGCACGGAGACGACCCGAGCGATCCACGTCGCGATGGCCGCGCCCGAAATGCCCCAGCCGAACCCGAAGATGAGGAGGGGGTCGAGGATCAGGTTGACCGTGTTCGCCAGGGCGATGGCCTTGAAGGGCGTCAGGGTGTCCCCCTGCGCCCGCGCCGTGGTGTTGGCGATGTAGGTGTAGCCGCCGAAGGGCAGCATGATCGGGATCCACAGATTGTAGAGCCAGCAGAGCCGCAGCAGCTCCGGGTTGCCTCCCGCCCCGATCGCTCCGAATACGGCCCCCGATACGGAGGGCAAAACCATCGGCGTGGAGAGGAGGCAGATGAGGTAGAGCAGGGCCAATGCGCTGCGCGCGATGTGCCGGGCGCTGGCGGGATCGTGGCGCCCCAGGTGCCGGCCCATGAGGGCCGCCGCACCGCCGCCCACGCACTCGAGGGTGGCGAAGATGCAGAGGTTGACGGGCAGGGTGAAGGACATGGCGGCCATGGGGAGCTCCCCCAGCCAGGAGACGAAGATGGTGTCCACCAGAGCCAGGAGGCTGTTGAAGAAAAAGAGCCCCACGGAGGGAACGGCCAGGACGACGAGCGCCCTCATGGGGTTGTCGTTCTCCAGGTCGGCGCGGCCGGCGAAAAGGGATGTCCGGGAACGCGAAGGTGGGGAGGCGGCCTCCCGGGTTCTCGATGGCATCGTCATTCTGTATCCCTCCTCCCGGAACATCAAAATATAATCGTCCGCCCTTCCGTCGCCCCAAAGGGGAAAAAGAGGCGATTTTCGGGGCCAGGCCATTATAGCGCATCGCCGCGCGCAGAGGGGCCGGTCGGCCGCATCCCTTGACGGAGTGTCGGAACGATGCGCTATAATACGAACGTTGTGCCCGAGGACGAACGTTGCATTTCGAGCGGATGGAGAGAGCCGAGATTTGAGGATGCCGTCCCCGGGCCGAGCGACGAGGGGGTTGAGTGTTTGAGTTCCGAGAACAGGAAGTATCTTGTGGGCGCGGAGGTCTGGACGGGTGCGGGAGGGCGCCTGAAAAAGGGCGTCGTCGCCATTGAGGGAGGGCGCATCGCCCAGGTGGGGGAGGACGTTCCGGTTCCGGCGGGGGCGGAGGTCGTCGACCTCGCGGGACGGTTCGTCACACCAGGATTGATCGACGCCCACGTCCACATGGGGACCTACAACGAGGGGTTCCCCGAGGCGATGCAGGACGCCAACGACATGGTGGAGCCCGTCCTGCCCCAGCTGCGCATTCTCGACGCCCTCTACCCGGAGGACACGTCCTTTCCCGACGCCCTGTCGGGCGGCGTGACCTGCGTTCAGTCCCTGCCCGGCAGCGGCAACGTCGTGGGGGGGCAGGGCATGGTGGTCAAGACCAGGCCCGATATCGTGGAGCGCATGGCGGTCCTGCCCTGTTCGGGCATGAAGGCCGCGTTGGGGGAGAACCCGGTGCGCGTCTACAGCGCCAAGAACAAGCTGCCCAACACCCGCATGGGGAGCGCCTGGCTGATGCGCGACGCTTTCGTCCGCGCGCAGAACTACCGCGCCCGGCGCGACGCCGCGGCGAAGAAGGGCGACCCGTTCGACAGGGATCTGGGGCTGGAGGCCCTGCTGTCCGTCCTTGACCGCGCTATGCCCTTCCGGGTCCACTGCCATCGGCTGGACGACATCCAGACGGCGGTCCGCGTCTCCGAGGAGTTCGGGCTGGACTACACCATCGAGCACTGCACCGAGGGGCACCTCATCGCGCCATGGCTTGCGGAGAAGAAGGTCCGCGCCGCCGTCGGCCCGACGCTGTCCTCCAAGCCCAAGATCGAGCTTCGCAACAAGTCCTGGGATACGCCCGTCACGCTTTGGCGGGCGGGGGTCCATTTCTGCATCATCACGGACCATCCGGTCATCCCCATCGAACACCTGATCGTCTGTGCCTCGCTGGCCGTCAAGGCCGGCCTGCCTCCCGACGAGGCCCTCAAGGCGGTGACGCTCTATGCCGCCGAACACCTGGGGCTGGAGAAACGCCTGGGCTCCATCGAGCCGGGCAAGGACGCCGATCTCGCGGTCTGGGACGGCGATCCCCTCGACGCCCGTACGCACGTCGTCAAGACCTTTATTGACGGAAACGAGGTCTACAGCCGCTGAGGCGGCGACGGTCCCGTCGCGTTTCGTTCCGAAAACCCCAGGGATCGGCCTTCGCTTCCCGGAGGCACCCGTTTCCTTGCATCGTCCGTTTTGTCTTCCATCTCCCCGGCTTCGGGGGGAAATAAGAAAGAGGAGAGGATAGTTTTGAGGAAGAGCATTTTGGCACTGCTGGCACTTGCGCTTGTTCTTTCCCTCGGCGGCGCCGCGTTTGCCGCGAAGGACACGCTGGTCGTCGCCGACCAGTACGACGCGACCACGCTGGATCCCATCCGCCACAACGACTACCCCAGTTCCCGCGCCTGTCACCAGATCTACGATACCCTCATCTTCCTGAACGACGACGGTTCCTTCCGCCCCGGCCTGGCCGAGAAGTGGGAGTTTGTCTCCGGGACGGCCTACAAGATGTACCTCCGCAAGGGCGTGAAGTTCCACAACGGCGAGGAGCTGAAGGCCGTCGACGTCAAGTTCTCCCTGGAGCGCGCCACCACCGAGCTGGGCGCCCAGATCAAGACCTACTCCCAGGACCTCAAAGAGGTGGAGATCGTGGACGACTACACGGTCATCCTGCACCTCAAGAAGGAGAACTTCCCCTTCTTCGCCTCCCTCTCCCACAGCTGGGGCTCCATCGTGAACAAGAAGGAGGTCGAGGCCCAGGGCGAGAACTACGGCACCCCGGCGGGAACCGCCGTCGGAACCGGCCCCTTCAAGTTCGGGAAGTGGGACAAGGGCGACAAGTACACCTTCGAGCGCTATGACGACTACTGGGACGGCAAGGCGCAGTACAAGACCCTCGTGGTCCGCTCCATCCCCGAGCCCACGGCCCGCACCGTCGGCCTCGAGACGGGCGAGGTGGACATCGCCTATCCCACCACGACCACGGAGCTCAAGCGCGTCGAGGAGAACCCCGACCTGGTGCTGCAGCGCAAGCCCCTGGCCTCCACCACCTACATGGGCTTCAACACCACGAAGAAGCCCTTCGACGATCCTCGGGTCCGCCAGGCGTTCAACGCCGCCATCGACACCGTGGGCATCCAGAAGGCCGTCTTCCGCGGCGTGGGCAAGACGCCCCGCACGCTGATCCCGTCCAACATCAAGTACTCCATCAACGACGAGATCCCCGAGCACAAGCGCGACCTCGAGGCCGCCAAGAAGCTCTTCGCCGAGGCGGGGGTCAAGACCGACGGCTGGAAGGTCCAGATCTGGACCAACGAGCGCAAGGAGCGCGTCGACATGGCCACGATCATCCAGGCGCAGCTTCAGGAGCTGGGCATCACCGCCGAGATCAAGGTTCTGGAGTGGGGCGCGTACCTCGACGGCCTGAAGAAGAAGGAGCACGACATGTTCCTGCTGGGCTGGGGCCTCTCCGTTCCCGACCCGGACTACGCCGTGGCCGGCCTGCTGGAGACCGGTGCGGGCACCAACTACACCTTCTTCAGCGACGCGAAGCTGGACGAGCTGCTGGCCAAGGGCCGCGCCATGTCCGACGGACCCGAGCGCGCCCAGGTCTACAAGGACATGCAGCTCTTCATCAACGAGCAGTGCCCGATGCTCTTCCTGCACAACGACGAGTCCCTCGTCGGGGTCCAGAAGAAGCTCAAGGGCTTCAGCAGCAGCCCGTTCGACGTCCACACCTTCTACACGGCCTCCTTCGAGGAATAGCGGATCCATCCTGAAACTTCGTTCAAATCCGGAGCGTGCCGCTCCGAAGGGCTTTTTGGACGGCGGGGAGGGATTTCCCTCCCTGCCGTCCTTGTCTGAAAGCCCGAGAGCCTTATTCCAATTCCAAATCAATCGTATGCCTCGCCGTCCTTGCTCGCCTCGGCTGCTGCGCAGGCCTTCGGCCCGGCTTACCGTCGCGTACGCCCGATAAAGCTCCTCTGCGCGATTCGCACAGCGGATGAAACAACCAAGTGATCGACACGACTCGCTACGCCCGTTGGTCGCCTGCTTACCGTTACGTTCCGCTGGCTTGCCGCTCATCGTCTACGAATGATTGAGAAACGGAAATTTTTGTCTGGTTAGGTTGAGTTCGTTATGGAAAGGAAGGATATTTCACGATGCTACGATACATCGTCCGCCGTGTCCTCTTCCTGATCCCCGTGCTGATAGGCGTGGCGTTCTGCGTCTTCACGCTCCTCTACTTCACGCCCGGAGACCCGGCGCGCATGGTGCTGGGCGACCTGGCCACGGAGGAGGCGGTCAAGGAATTTCGGGACCGGGAGGGATTGAACGACCCCTTTCTGGTGCAGTTCGGAAACTACATCTGGAAGGCCGTGACGAAGGGCGATATCGGCCGTTCCTACATCACCAAACGGTCGGTCGCCCAGGAGATCATGGCGGCGTTCCCCGCCACGCTCAGGCTGTCCGCCTTCGCGATGATCATCGCCATCGTCATCGGCATCCCCTGCGGCATCGTCTCGGCTATCAAACAGTATTCCTGGTTCGACACCTTCACGATGATCTTCGCCATGATCGGCCTGTCCATGCCGGTCTTCTGGCTGGGACTCCTGCTGATCCTGCTCTTCTCGGTGCACCTGCGCTGGCTGCCCTCCTCCGGCTTCTCCACCTTCAAGGCCATGATCCTGCCCTCGGCCGCTCTGGCCGCCCAGTCCATCTCGATGGTCACGCGCATGACGCGCTCCTCGATGCTGGAGGTCGTCCGCGCGGACTACATCCGCACGGCGCGCGCCAAGGGGCAGAAGGAGTCCGTCGTCATCTGGGTGCACGCGCTGCGTAACGCCCTGATTCCGGTGGTTACCCTCTGCGGGCTTCAGTTCGGCCATCTTCTGGCGGGGGCCATCCTGACGGAGTCCATCTTCGCCATCCCCGGGGTCGGCCGCCTCATGGTCAACTCCATCATGCAGCGCGACTACCCCATGGTCCAGGGCGGCGTCCTCTTCATCGCCGTGACGTTCAGCTTCGTCAATCTCCTGGTGGACCTGCTCTATGCCTATATCGACCCGCGCATCAAAGCGCAGCTCAAGTAAGGAGGAGGGACGATGAATATGGAACGCTCGATCGATGTTCCCGAGCTGACGAAGCGCCGCCGCCGCGGACCCCTCCTCGAGGTGCTGTTCCGGCTGAGCAAGAGCCCTCTGGCGATGTTCGGCCTCGCGATCATCCTGTTGCTGATCTTCTGCGCCATCTTTGCGGACCTCATCGCGCCCTACGACCCCGCCAAGCAGGACCTGATGCGCATGTTCGAGACCCCGTCCGCACAGCACTGGCTGGGCACGGACGAGTTCGGCCGCGACATCCTGAGCCGGCTGATCTACGGCGCGCGCGTCTCCCTGCAGGTCGGATTCATCGCCGTGGGCATCGCCCTGGTGGTGGGCGGAATGCTGGGGGCGACGGCCGGCTACTACGGCGGCTGGCTGGACAACGGCATCATGCGCGTGATGGACGTGCTGCTCTCCATCCCGCAGACCCTGCTGGCCATCGCCATCGTCGCGGCGCTGGGGCCCAGCCTCATGAACCTGATGATCGCGGTGGGCATCTCGGCCGTGCCGAACTACGCCCGCATCGTACGCGGCTCCGTCCTCTCGATCCGCGGCATGGAGTTCATCGAGGCGGCGCGGTCCGTCGGCAGCTCCGACCTGCGCATCATCCTCAAGCACATCATCCCGAACAGCATGGCCCCGATCATCGTGCAGTCCACGCTGGGCGTGGCCTCGGCCATTCTGAACGCCGCGGGGCTCTCCTTCATCGGCCTGGGCATCCAGCCGCCCAATCCCGAGTGGGGCGCCATGCTCTCCGGAGGACGCCAGTACATCCGCGACTTCCCGCACCTGACGCTCTATCCGGGCCTTGCGATCATGTTCACGATCCTCGCGCTGAACTTCCTGGGCGACGGCCTGCGCGATGCGCTGGATCCGAAGCTGAAGCGCTGACGCGGGCGAGGGGAGGAACCGAATTCAATGGACAACAAGAACAAGAAGGACCTGCTGCTGGAGGTCAGGGATCTGACGATCCAGTACGTGACGGACAGCGGTACGGTGCACGCGGTTGAGGGCCTGAACCTCCAGCTGGGCCGGGGCGAGACCCTGGGCTTCGTCGGAGAGACGGGCGCGGGCAAGACGACCACGGCGCTCGGCATCATGCGCCTGATTCCGTCGCCCCCCGGAGTGGTGCGGTCCGGAGAGATCCTCTTCGAGGGGGAGGACCTGCTGAAGAAGAGCGAGGCGGAGATGAGGTCCATCCGCGGCGGGAAGATCGCCATGATCTTCCAGGACCCGATGACGAGCCTCAACCCCGTCATGACGGTGGACAAACAGATTGCCGAGATGATCAAGCTGCACCGGAACGTCTCCGATGCGGAGGCGCTGAAGCAGGCGGGCGACATGCTGGAGCTGGTGGGCATCCGGCGCGAGCGCATGCACGACTACCCGCACCAGTTCTCCGGCGGAATGAAGCAGCGCGTGGTCATCGCCATCGCCCTGGCCTGCGACCCCGGGCTTTTGATCGCGGACGAGCCGACGACGGCGCTGGACGTGACCATCCAGGCCCAGGTGCTGGAGCTGATGAAGAAGCTGAAGCAGCAGTTCGACGCCTCGATGATCCTGATCACGCACGACCTGGGCATCGTCGCGGACATCTGCGACAAGGTCGCGATCATGTACGCGGGGCGGGTGGTGGAGTACGCGGACAAGCGCTCCCTCTACAGCAACCCGCTGCACCCCTACACGATAGGGCTCTTCAAGTCCGTTCCGGACCTGGAGGAGGACGTCGACGAGCTGGCGGTCATTCCGGGCCTGATGCCGGATCCCATGGACCTCCCGTCGGGCTGCACGTTCCATCCGCGCTGCTCCATGGCGGAGGAGAGCTGCTCCCGCGTCCGTCCCGAGGCGGTCGAGCTGGAGCCGGGGCATTTCGTGGCCTGCCCCGTGCGCGCCCGAATGCTGGGCAAGGCCTAGGGAGGTGCGGACGATGATGGACAACAACAGGCCCTACATTCGGGTCGAGAACCTGAAAAAGTATTTCAGCACCAAGCGCGGCATGCTGCACGCCGTCGACGACGTCAGCTTCGACATCAAGAAGGGCGAGACCCTGGGGCTGGTGGGGGAGTCCGGCTGCGGCAAGTCGACGCTGGGCCGGTGCCTCATCCGCCTTCTGGAGAGCACGGCGGGCAGCGTCATGCTCCAGGACCGAGGCGGCGACGGCTACACCGACGTCACGAAGGTCAGCGCCTCCACGATGAAGGAGCTGCGCAAGCGCGTGCAGATCGTCTTTCAGGACCCCTATTCCTGCCTGAACCCCCGGCTTTCCGTCTGGGAGCTCATCGCGGAGCCCCTGATCGTCAACGGCGTCTACAGCGACAGGGGGGCCATGCGCAAGCGCATCCGCGAGCTGATGAGCACGGTCGGCCTGGCGGAGCGGCTGGAGAACAGCTACCCGCACGAGCTGGACGGCGGACGCCGCCAGAGGATCGGCATCGCGCGCTCCCTGGCCCTGAACCCGGAGTTCATCGTTCTGGACGAGCCGGTCTCCGCGCTCGACGTCTGCATCCAGGCCCAGATCCTGAACCTGCTGAACGAGCTGCAGCGCGAGTTCCACTACACCTACGTGTTCATCTCGCACAACCTCAGCGTGGTGAAGCACGTCTCCGACCGCATCGCGGTGATGTACCTCGGAAAGATCGTGGAGCTGTGCGACTACAAGGAGCTCTTCGTGACCCCGCTGCACCCCTACACCCAGGCGCTCCTCTCCGCCATTCCCGTGGCGCGTCTGGACGTGCAGAAGGAGCGCATCATCCTGGAGGGCGACGTCCCCAGCCCCATCGAGCCGCCGGACGGCTGCCGGTTCATGGGGCGCTGCCGCTACTGTCAGGACGTCTGCCGCCGCGAGACTCCGGAGCTCAAAGAGCATCTGCCCGGGCACTACGTGGCGTGCCATTTCGCGGGTGATCTCAAGGAGTCGGCGAGGCCCTAGCGCCTCCGTTTCCTTTCATCCAAGCCGCGCGCATTCGGCGCGCGGCTTCTCTCGACAAGCAAGGAGATTTCGGCATGTATTCGACGCTCGAACGTTTTCTGAAGTACGTGACCTACGACACCCAGTCCGCCGTGGAGGCCGATACCGTACCCAGCACGCCGGGGCAGCTGGTTCTGGCCCGGGAGATGGCCGAGGAGCTGCGGCAGCTGGGGCTGAAGGACGTGGAGGTGACGGAGCACGCCTACGTCACCGCGACGCTGCCCGGCAACACAAAGAAGAAGGTGCCCGCCATCGGGTTCATCGCGCACCTGGACACGGCCACCGAGCTGACCGGCAAGGACGTCAAGCCTCGCGTCGTGAAGAACTACGACGGCGGCGACGTCGTCCTGAACGAGGCGGAGGGCGTGGTGCTCTCGCCGCGCGACTTCCCCTTCCTGTCCGACTACAAGGGGCAGGACCTGGTCGTTACGGACGGGACCACCCTGCTGGGCGCGGACAACAAGGCCGGCATGGCCGAGGTGATGGGGGCCGTGGACTACCTGGTGCGGCATCCGGAGGTGGAGCACGGCGACGTCAAGGTCGCCTTCACCCCCGACGAGGAGGTTGGGCACCTGGCGAAGCTGCTGGACATCGAAAAGTTCGGAGCGGACTTCGCCTACACGCTGGACGGAGGCCCGGTGGGCGAGGTCTGCTACGAGAACTTCAACGCGGCGAACGCGACGGTGCGGATCTTGGGGCGCGCGGTCCATCCGGGCACGGCCAAGGGCATGATGCTGAGCGCGGTGACGATGGGGCACGAGTTCCTGTCGCTGTTCCCGGCTGCGGAGACCCCGGCCACGACGGAGCGGTACGAGGGGTTCTATCACTGCACGAACTTCGAGGCGGGGACCGAGCGCGCGACGCTGCGCTTCATCATCCGCGACCACGATTCCAAAAGGTTCGCGGAGCGCAAGGCGTTCATGGAGAAGGCCGTGAACTGGATGCGCGACAAATACGGCGCGGACCGGTTCGAGCTGGAGATGAAGGACCAGTACTTCAACATGGCCGACAAGCTGGCGGGCAACATGCACGTGGTGGAGACGGCGATGGAGGCGATGCGCGAGCTGGGCATCGAGCCGCAAATCATCCCGATGCGCGGCGGCACGGACGGAGCGGCGCTGTCCTGGCGCGGGCTCCTGACGCCGAACCTGTTCACGGGCGGCCACAACTACCACGGCCGCTTCGAGTTCATCCCCGTCCAGGCGATGGAGAAGGCCACCGAGATGGCGCTCAAGATCCTGGAGCTCTACGTCAGAAAGGCCGGTTGATTCGGATCGATTTCACGGCGAGGCCCCCCGCGGGAGATGCGGGGGGCCTCGCCCTTTCCGAAGCGCTTCCGATAACGGCGGTTCCGCCGCAGCGCTCGGAGGGACCGCTGTCCCCCTTGCGGCCGTTTCCCGAAGGCGACGTCGGAGTGTCGGTGCTGCCGGTGCCGGCGGGGGAACGGCCGTCTGCATCGGGGAATAATTTCACGGGATCCTTTCCCTCCGCCATGTGGGAAAGCCTAAAAAGTGGTACAATAAAATCGTCTTGTAATTCAGTCTGTTTTGAGGGTCCGAATCGGACGTTCGATCGTTTTGTCCGCAAGGGAGAGGCGGGCTTACGACGAATGTCGGTCTTCCTGTCCTGCGTCGAGGGGGGATAAAAATGAGTCGGCTCAGCATCGTGACGAGAAACAAAGCGCAGACGACCGTCGAGACGTTGTACAAGGATTTGGAACGGCGCATCGTCGCCAGCCCTCCGGGGCTCTGCCCCATCGACCTCGCCTCCTCATTCCTCAAACTGTGCCACGCACAAACCTGCGGAAAGTGCGTTCCCTGCCGCATCGGTCTGGGGCAGCTCGAAAAGCTGCTCGAGAAGGTCCTGGACGGGACGGCCGACCTGGAGGCCGTCGACCTCATCCGGCGCACGGCGGAGACGGTCTACCACTCCGCGGACTGCGCCATCGGCTTCGAAGCCGCCCTCATGGTCCTGAAGGGGATCGAGGGCTTTCGGGACGACTACGAATCCCACATCCTGAGAAAACGCTGCACCTTCGAGCTGGAGCAGCCCGTCCCCTGCGTTTCGCTGTGTCCTGCTGGCGTGGACATCCCCGGCTACGTCGCGTTGGTTGCGGAGGGGCGCTATGCCGACGCGGTGCGCCTGATCCGCAAGGACAACCCAATGCCGGCCGTCTGCGCCCTGATCTGCGAGCACCCCTGCGAGACCCGCTGCCGCAGGAACATGGTGGACGACGCCGTGAACATCCGCGGGCTGAAGTTCTATGCGGTGGAGCACGCCGGAGAGGTCCCCGTGGGGCCGAACTCGCCCGCCACGGGCAAGCGCATCGCCGTCGTGGGGGGAGGGCCCAGCGGCCTGTCGGCGGCCTACTATCTCGCGCAGATGGGACACGAGGTGGAGATCTTCGAGCAGCGCGCCAGGCTGGGGGGGATGCTGCGCTACGGGATCCCCAACTACCGGCTTCCCCGGGAGCGGCTGGACCGCGAGATCGCGACGATCCTCTCGACGGGAGTGGGGGTCCATACGGGGGTGGTCGTGGGCAAGGACGTCTCGCTGGAGCAGCTGAGGGAGGAGTTCGACGCGGTCTACATCGCCATCGGGGCCCAGGGAGAGAAGACGATCAACATCGAGGGCATCGACGCCGAGGGCGTGGTTTCCGCGGTGCGGCTGCTGCGGAAGATCGGGGACGACGAGTATCCCGACTTTTCGGGCAAGAATGTGGTCGTCGTGGGCGGGGGCAACGTGGCCATGGACGTGGCCCGTTCGGCCGTGCGCCTGAAGGCGGACAAGGTCAGCGTCGTCTACCGCCGCAGAAGGGTGGACATGACGGCCATCGACCAGGAGATCGAGGCGGC
The DNA here is from genome assembly GCF_003860125.1 of Fretibacterium sp. OH1220_COT-178. Lineage (NCBI taxonomy): Bacteria > Thermotogati > Synergistota > Synergistia > Synergistales > Aminobacteriaceae > Fretibacterium > Fretibacterium sp. OH1220_COT-178. The sequence continues at coordinate 12,044 of NZ_RQYL01000032.1, forward strand.
CATGAGCGAGGGCTGCGAGGTCTACGACCTCTACACGCCTCAGAGGATCGAGGTGGACGAGAACAATCGCGTTCGGGCCCTCCGCATCCAGCCGCAGATCATCAGCAAAATTCGGGGAGACAACCGTCCCGGTGTGGCCAAGGCCGTCCGGGAGGCCCTTCGAATCCCCTGCGATCTTGTGATCGTCGCCATCGGCCAGGGCATCGAGTCCAAGGAGTTCGAGAAGAACGGAATACCCGTGAAGGAGGGAAGCATCGCCTCCCTGAGCTGCGCCGGAATCGAGGGGGTGTCCGGGATCTACGCGGGCGGCGACTGCGTCTCCGGACCTGCGACCGTCATCCGGGCGATCGCCGCGGGCAAGGTGGCCGCCGCAAACATCGACGAATATCTGGGCTTCAACCATATCATCGAGACGGACGTGGAGATCCCCCAGCCCAGCCTGGCGGACCGGATCCCCTGCGGCCGCGTGAACCTCAGGGAGAGGGATGTGGCCTCCCGCATCGGCGATTTCGACGAGGTGGAATGTTGCATGACCGAGGAGGAGGCGTCCCAGGAGTCGCGCCGTTGCCTGCGCTGCGACCACTTCGGGTTCGGGGTCTTTAAAGGAGGGAGGACGCTCCGATGGTAAGCCTGACGATCGACAACCAAAAGATCGAGGTCCCCGAGGGGACCAGCATCATGCGTGCTGCGGCGATGCACCACATCGAGATCCCCCACCTCTGCTTTTTGGAAGGGCTCAACGAGATCGGAGCCTGCCGCATCTGCGTCGTGGAGATGGAGGGCATGGAGCGCCTCGTCACAGCCTGCAACAATGTCGTGGAGGAGGGGATGGTGCTCTACACGAACAGCCCGAAGGTCCGCGAGACCCGCAAGGTGAACATCGAGCTCATCCTGTCCCAGCACAATACGCGTTGTGCCGTCTGCAGCCGCTGCGGGAACTGCGCCCTGCAGTCCGTCGCGAACGACCTGGGGGTCATCGATCCCCCGTATGGGGAGGAGCTTCCGCCCTTCCGCTGGAATCGTGATTTTCCGCTGATCCGCGACGCACAGCGCTGCATCAAGTGCATGCGCTGCGTTCAGGTGTGCGACAAGGTACAGGGGCTGAACGTTTGGGACGTATCGCAGACGGGATCCCGGACCACGGTGGACGTCTCCGGCAATCGGTTGATCGAGGAGTCGGACTGCTCCCTCTGCGGACAGTGCATCACCCACTGTCCTGTCGGTGCGCTTCGGGAGCGGGACGACGTGCAGAAGGTCTTCGACGCGCTGGCCGATCCCGAGAAGGTCGTGGTGGTGCAGATCGCCCCCGCCGTCCGCGCGGCCTGGGGGGAGTCCCTTGGGGTTCCCCGCGAGTTCGCGACGGTCAAACGGCTGGTGGCGGCCCTGCGCAGGATGGGGGTGGATTACGTCTTCGATACGGTGTTCTCCGCGGATTTGACGATCATGGAGGAGGGCAGCGAGTTTCTTGAGAGGCTGAGAAACTCCGAGCACGAGACCTTCCCGATGTTCACCTCCTGCTGCCCGGGCTGGATACGCTTCGTCAAGTCCCAGTACCCGGACATGATCCCCCAGCTCTCCACGGCAAAATCGCCCCAGCAGATGTTCGGTGCCGTCACGAAGAGCTACTATGCCGATCTGATGGGCATCGATCCGAGGCAAATCTTCAATGTCTCCATCATGCCCTGCACGGCCAAGAAGTACGAGTGCGGCGTCGGGGTCATGAACGACGCCGGGGCGGGGCCCGACGTGGACGTGGTGCTGACGACCCGCGAGGTCGCCCGGCTGATCCGGGCGGAGCACATCATGGTGGAGCATCTGGAGGAGGAGGAGTTCGATTCCCCCTTGGGCACCGGGACGGGCGCCGGCGTGATCTTCGGCGCGACGGGCGGCGTGATGGAGGCCGCTCTGAGGACGGCCTATGCCATCGTGATGGGAAAGAACCCCGATCCCGACGCCTTCAAAAACGTGCGGGGCCGGCAGGGATGGAAGGAGGCCACGTTCGGCCTGGGGGACCGGGAGCTGAGGGTGGCGGTCGCCAGCGGCCTGGGCAACGCAAGGCGCCTCATCGAGGCCCTCCGCAGGGGAGAGGCGGCCTACCACTTCGTGGAGATCATGGCCTGCCCCGGCGGGTGCGCGGGAGGCGGCGGACAGCCCATACACGACGGGTACGAGGCCGCGGGGGATCGGGCGGAGGTCCTCTACGGCCTGGATACGGTGAACGAACTGCGGTTCTCACACGAAAATCCCGCAGTCATCCAATGCTACGAGCGATACTTCGAGAAACCGCTCTCGCACCGCTCTCACAAGCTGCTGCATACCGACGTCGCCAAGTGGGAGCTCTAGCCCCTGATGGGCTCTTTTTGCCCGCCTTCGTCCGGAGGCGTCCCCGAGGAGACGCCTCCGACTATTGAGCTCCCGGAAACCAAGGAGGTCTGTAGCCCATGTCATTCTCCATAGTCGGAAAAATCCGCTGTCGTGCCGTTACGGCACTTTTCCTCCTGTTCGCTTCGTGCGTCCCGGCAAGTGCGGAGCGGCCGCTGCTTCTGGTATCCCCCGGCCCTCTCATCCTGCCCGCGGTGGGCCTGGCCGACGAGGGCCCGATCGGAATGGAGCTCTGGAAAAGCCAGGAGGAGGCGATTGCCCGCCTGATTGCCGGAGAGGCTTCGGCCGTGGTCCTGCCCATGACGCTGGGGGCCTCGATCGCGGGGAGGACGGATGTCGTCCTGCTGGGGGTCTTTCGCGAACGTCTGTTTTTTCTGCTCTCTCGAGAGCCGCTCGGCCCCTCGGGGCCCGGCTCTCTGAAGGGCTCCGAGCTGCTCTTGGCCCAGGGACGGGGAACGGTTTTGGATTTTTTGGTGCGATCCGTGCTCCTGAGCCGTGGGCTGGACCCCGACAAGGACCTCCGCCTCGTCTACGCTCCGGCCCCTGAGGCGGCCATGCTCTTCAATCAGGGCAAACATTCCCTGGCCGCGCTTCCGGAACCCTTCGCCACCGCAGCCCTGTCGGCGGGCGGGGTCCGAACGGACCTCCAGGAGGCCTGGGGCGAGGGGGGCGGCCAAGCGCCCCTCCCGGTGGCCGGGGTCTTCGCGCTGCGCGGATACGTCGAGGGAGCTCCCCGCGATGCGGCCCTGATCGTCGAGGCGCTCTCCCGTTCCTCCGCCTCTTTTGAGAAGGACCCGAAAGGGGCCTGCGAGCGCGCGGCTCGGTTGCTGAACACCAAGACGAACGCCCTCGAAAGGGCCCTTCCCCATATCACGATCGCCTTCGAGAGCGCCATCGCGGCCTCGGCGGATGTCGCCGCGCTCCTCTCGGATTTCAGGAGGGCCGTTTCCGTGGACGCATACCCCCTTCCGGGGCCGGAGTTCTATTACGCGCCGAAGACCGAGTGAGATGAGCCGCTGCCTCGTCTTTCTCGCCGTCGGTTTCCTCTGGTGGTGGGGTGCGAGCCTCGCGGGCTCTCCGTTGCTGTTGCCTTACCCTCAGGCCGTTCTTCAGCGGTTTCTCGAGATGCAGGGCTGGCCGCTGTGGTCCGATGTCCTTCATTCGGGGTTCAAGGTCTTGGCCGTCCTCCTGATCGTCGGGTTCCTGGGGGTATTTCTGGGGGTACTCCTCGGCCTGAATCCCAGACTCTACGAGGCGATCAGGCCCCTGGTGATCTCCATCCAGGCCGTTCCCGCGATCTCATGGCTGGGGGGAGTCGTCCTTGTCCTTGGCACGGGCTGGAGGGCTCCCGTCCTGATCGCCGTCCTCGTCTTCCTCCCGACCGCGCTCTTCGTAACGGTCTCGGGGGTTCAGGGGCTGGAGCGGGAGATCCTGGAGATGGCCGAGGTCTATGGGGTCCGGGGATGGAAGCGTTGGCGATATCTGTATGCCGGTGCTCTGGTTCCCTGTGTTCGGGTCGTGGTCGAAACGATCGCGGGGGGAGCGTGGAAAACCGTCCTGGTAACCGAGTATCTGTGCGGGAGCAGCGGCGTGGGCGTGCGCATCGCCTGGGCCAGGCAGACCGCGGATGTCGAGGCCGCCTACGCGCTGTCGCTGCTGGCGGTCCTCCTCGGCCTGGGCTGCGAATTCCTGCTGCGCCGATCGGCCGAGGCCTTGGGACGACGATGGCGTCTGTACTCCACGTAAGGAATTTGGGCGTCGCCTTTCGGGGGCGATGGGTGCTGCGAGGGTGGAATCTGACGTTGGGCAGGGCCGAACGCATCGGGCTCATCGGCCCCTCCGGATGTGGGAAGACCACCTTTCTCCGCGCCCTTACGGGACTTGTCCCCCCTTCCGAGGGCGATGTCCTGATGAGCGCCTCACGGCTGGGGTACGTCTTTCAGGAGCCCCGTCTGATTCCTTGGCTGGACGCGAGGCGGAATCTGAGCCTGGTCTCCGACCGGGAGCCTGCGGACATCCTGACGCGTCTGGGGTTGTCCGGGGCGGAGCGCCTCCGGCCCCACGAGATGAGCGGTGGGATGCGGCAGCGCCTCAACCTGGCGCGGGCGCTTCTGACGGACCCCGACCTGCTGCTCCTGGACGAGGCTTTTTCCGCCTTGGACGTCGCCCTGAAGCTGAGGCTTTTCGAGGACCTGAATGCCCTGTGGCGATGCCGTCGTTTCGCCTTGATCGTCGTCACGCACAACCCCAGGGATGCGCTCCTGATCGCCGACCGGCTCTTGCTGCTCGGCGGAGAGCCGACGCGGGTTCTCCGGGAGGTCCTTGCCCCGCCATTGGCCCGGCGTTCATATTTCAGCCCGGAGGTTGTGAAGGCCGAGGCGGAGATCCTGAGCTTTTTGTCCTCAGTGGCCGGACAGGACCCTTCCGAGGGCTGACGCCTTGAGGGCACCGGCCGTGGTGGGACAAAGTCGCCCCCATTCCGCCTCGCGCAATCCTCCATGAGCTCCTTCATCGCCTCGTCGTCTCAAAGGTTTGAGGCGTTTTAACGCGCTTTCGGTCCCGCTGGGGCATCGGCAAAGAAAGTCGAGACGAAGCGATTTCCCCCATTTCCCCGCCTTCAGGCGGAGCGCAGTCGCTTCCCGGGGCCGGGGGAGGCGACCTGTCGTCCGTTCACCATCTGTAGGCCTCGGGCCGACGGTTGGGGAGGCTGGGGAGCTGGGTGCGTATGGCTTCGACGTAGTCCGTATCGATCGTGGCGTAGACGACGCATTCGCGGTCCTCGGCCGTCGCGATCACCGTGCCCCAGGGGTTGATGACCATGGAGCGGCCATAGGCCTGGAACGCCGGTTTTTTCCCAATCTGTGCGGGGGCTACGACGTAGCATTGATTTTCGATGGCTCGGGTTCGGAGGATGGGCTCCCAGTGGTCCTTTCCGGTAAACAGCGTGTAGTTGGCGGGGACGAACATAACCAGGGCGCCCCGGAGCGCCATGATCCGATAGAGTTCCGGAAAGCGCATGTCGTAACAGATGGATAGGCCCACTTTACAAAATTCCGTGTCGCAGACCGCGATGTCCTTTCCGGGCTTTCTCGTGTCCGATTCCCTGGTAGAGGGGCCATTTTGGATCGCGACGTCGTAAAGGTGAATTTTTTCGTACCGCCCCACGATCTCCCCGGACGGATTCATCAGGAGGGACGTATTGTACAATTTTTGTTCCCCCGGAATTCGCTCTCCGATGCTGCCGCAATGGAGCCAAATTTTGTGTTCCCTGGCTTTCTCCGAAAAAAATTCCGTGGTCGGACCGGGGATGCTCTCCGCGTTCGAGAGGGCTCCCTCCTTTTTTCCGATGAAGTCGATGTTCTCGGGTAGGGCGATCATCCGGGCTCCATGCTTCGCCGCCTCGTCGATGAGTTTGCCGGCCTTGCCGAGATTTTCTCTCTTGTCGTCCTGCGTGTCGATCTGTATGGCGGCAATCGTAAAACGGCTCATGATTTTCTTCTCCTTCTCTGGTAGATTGTCAATCCAAACGCAACAGGTAAATTGAAAAAGGCCCCATTTGGGGTACGAAAGCCGAGATGCCTCTGGGACGCAATTGACTCGTTCCGTCTTGCCGTTGGTCTTGGGGGTCGCCGGGCGGCAAATGTTCATTTCGGGCGGCTCCTTCTCGGGCTTTCCCCTCCTACAAGCTTACTTGGCTTGTAATCACCCCTAAATTATCCTACAGTTTATGGGAGCAAATGAAAATGAAGCTTATCGTAACAGATCTTGAAAATTTTAGTGTCCCGATAGAAGGAGAATATAAGATCATTCAGCCCAAGGGCGATATTCGTCATTGTATTGGTTGTTTTGGATGCTGGGTAAAAACGCCGGGTAAATGTGTACTGCATGACGGTTACGAAGAAACAGGAAGGGACATGGGGAATTGTTTGGAATTGATTTTGGTGAGTCGCTGTTGTTACGGCAGTGTCAGTCCTTTTGTAAAAATGGTACAGGATCGGGCCCTTTCCTACATCCATCCGGATTTTGTTATACGAAAAGGAAAGATGCGCCATAAACGGAGATATAAAAATATCATTACCATGTCGTCGCACCTCTACGGCGAAAATATTACCGATGTAGAGAAAGAAACAGCCAGAAGACTGTTGAAGGCAAACGCAGATAATTACGATGGTTTGGTAAAAGATGTTTACTTCTACGAAACGGCGGAAGAATTGGAGAACGTTGTTTTATGAAAATTGCGTTAATCGATGGGAGTCCGAAAGTAACCAACAGTACCAGTAGCGCGCTCTTAGGAGACTTAAAAGAATATCTGGCGGAAAAGACAGAGATCGTAAACTTTGGAGTTCATTCATCTGAAATCTCCAAAGAAGCAATTGAAGAATTGGCAAAAACAGATGCATGGGTGTTTGCGTATCCTCTTTATTTGGATGGGATTCCGGGACATCTGCTGGCTTGTTTGATTCAGTTGGAAGAAGCATGTATAAACAATCCACAGATACATATTTATGGCATTGCGAATTGTGGTTTTTATGAGGGAATACAAGCCGAGTTAGCGCTAAAACTTCTGCAGAATTGGAGTTTAAAAGCCAGTTTTATATGGAGCGGCGGCATTGGCGTTGGCGGCGGCGGAGGATTGGCAATGATGCCAAAGCTGAACCCCGGACATGGGCCAAAAGCGCCGATTGATAAGGCATTGGCAGACCTTTCGGATGTTGTCATGAAGGGGGAAGTGCAAGAGAATAATTATGTATCCGTTGCATTTCCGCGCTTTTTATATAAATTCGGAGCGCAAATGGGATGGCGACGAATGATTAAGGCAAACGGCGGAAAAGTCAAGGATTTGGGGAAAAAGCCGGAATAGGTATGGCACAGGATTGTCGTTGTAAGGGCTTGGCGATTGATAGAATGGAAGATCAATGACATGGCAATATATATTAAAGAGAATATTTCTTTGATATCTGGGAGGAATCTATGAGATTATTTTTGTGTTCTCACTTTGCAGAAGTAGGATCTTTCTTAAAAGGGGAGGTGGCTGGAAAGAATGTTGTTTTTGTACCAACCGCTTCAATAAATGAGAGTTATAAGGGGTATGTGGATTCGGCACGAAAGCAATGGCAAAAGATGAATGCGAATATCGCAGAGGTTGAGATTTCAACGGCACCAATAGATGCAATTCATAAAGCCTTTGAAAGTGCAGATGTTATTTATTTTACTGGTGGCAATACATTTTTCCTGATTGACCAATTGAAAAAAACAGGAGTCGATGAATTAATAAAGAAGCACCTAGATGATGGGAAACTATACGTGGGAGAGTCGGGAGGAGCAATAGTTTGTGCGAAGGAGCTTTCGTACATAAAGCCAATGGACGAAGTGCCTGAAGATTTTTCGCAAAAGGACTATTCAGGGTTAAATTTGATTGATTTCTATGTAGTTCCTCATTACCTGTGTCCTCCATTCGAAAAATGCTCTCAACAGATTCTTGATGAGTATCCCAATTTGAATATATGTGCACTCAATAATTCGCAGGCGATTTTAGTTGAAAACGGAGAGAAAAGAAAGCTGAATGTATAAAAATTCTCGCCTGTCAAATAGGTTTGTTTTTTAGAGAAGCGATTGGATAAAAATCCAATCGCTTCTCCATTTTGTCATTTTGATTAAAAAGTCCTTGTCAAGCGGCAACAGGCGAGGCGAAAAAGTATTTTTTGAACGCACCGGGGGATACTGCATATCCACTGCATAGAAAAGATGCAACCGAGCGAAGCTTGCTTCAGCTGTCTATCGGCTTACATGGGCTCTTGCCCCTCGGTCAAAATTGCCCTTATGGCCTCCACCTGACGCTCGTCCGGCGGAAGCAGCGGGAAGGCCGAGTGCGCCGTCATTTCGAACCCGTTCAGGACCATGGCCTGCTTGATCGCAGGGATGAAGGGCGTGCAGACGTCGTAGATCCGCATCAGGCGATTGATGCGCCTCTGGCACCGGGCGATCTCCCCGCAGTCCCCTCCAAGGATTGCCCGCAGCCACGCGGCGCACAGCGCGGGGTCGACGTTGCCGAGGCCGCCGATGCACCCGGCGCCGCCGGACAGGATGTTGTGCGCCAGGTTTTCGTCGAACCCGCTGTAGATCTCGAATTCGGGAAACTCCGGCAGCAGCGTGTTCGCCAGCTCGCGCGTGTGCCCCATGAAGGCGATGGAGTCCTTGTAGCCCACGATATTGCTGTGTTTTCGGGCCAGGGTCAGAGCCACGGAGGGCTTGAGGTCGTACCCCGTCCGGGCCGGAAAGTTGTAGAGGTAGACCCGAGCCGGGGTGGAGGCGGCGAGCCTGTCGTAGAAGAGCTCCACGCTTGCGTCGCTCAGGTCGAAGTAGTAGGGCGTGATGGTCATCACGGCCTCCACGCCCTGAGAGTGGGCGTAATTGCTCAGTTCGATGCAGTCCTCCACGCGCATGGCGCTCGTCCCGACGATCAGCTTGCAGCGGGTCCCAATGTGCCGGGCCGCGCTGCCGACCATCCGCTTCTGTTCGTCCATGGGGATGGCGTAGAACTCCCCGATGCTGCCCAGCAGCACGATGCCGTCGACCCCGCCCGCGATCAGGCGGTCGTAGATCCTCAGGTTGGCCTCCTCGTCCACCCTGCCCTTCGGGTCGAACGCGGTTACGGTCGGAACCAGAAATTGCGGCTTCATCACGAATCCTCCTTCGTTGTCAGAGCTCGGGCGATAAGGGCAGAGGAACGACGTATTGGGGGGTGCCATGCCGCCCGTCAAGGATGCGGTCTCCACTGCGGAAGCCCGGAGAGTGATTCTTCACGGACTTTCGTCCATTATAGCGTGCTGCCGTCCCTCTCTCGATGACGAAGCACGTTTGCGGCGCCCTGCGGCGCCTCTTTGATATAATGGAAGAAACCAGAGAGGACCCCGGCAGCCAGGGAATCCGGTGCAAGACCGGAGCGGCCCCGCCACTGTAACTCGGGACGACCCCGCAGGACGTCACTGTCGCCCGGCGATGGGAAGATGCGGCATTAGGAGGAACGAGAGCCAGGAGACCGGCCGGGGGAGCGGGTTCTTTTCGTGCTCGGGCACGAGGGGCTTCGGTTGCGCCGCGAGCGCGTTTCCGGGAGGGAGTAAGGCCTTCCCGGAAATGTGTGTTAGCGCTCCAGCATCACGAACGGGAGGAATGTCTGTATGAGCAACGAAAAGGTAAGGCAATCGGAGGACGGGCACCATTGTGCCGAGTCTGCGTCAGCCCCGATGCCCCTGCCCGAGGTCGATTTTGGCGAGTTCGCCCCGTCGAGCTACGAGGCTTGGAAGGAGGCGGCCGTTGCGGCCCTGAAGGGGGCGCCCTTCGAGAAGAGCATGTTCACCTCCACCTACGAGGGGATTACGCTCAACCCTCTCTACACGAACGCGGATACCCGGGACCTCGAGGCACCCCGGGCTTTTCCGGGGGCCTATCCCCTGCGCGGAGCCTCTGCGTCCGGCAACCTTCGGCGTCCCTGGGAGGTCGCTCAGTTCTGCGACGAGACTCTGCCCGAGGAGGCCCACAAGGCCATCGTACACGAGCTCGACCGCGGAGCCTCGACCGTCGCCCTCGTCCTGGACCGCCGTACCTTGGAGGGGCTTGATGCCGATGCGGAGGGGGCCGTCGCCGCCGGGGTCTCCGTATCCTCCCTCGAGGACCTGGAGGCACTGCTCGAAGATCTGCCGGGCCGCCATCCCCTCTATATCCATGCGGGGGTGTCCGCACTGCCTTTCCTCGCCCTGCTCGACGCCCTTGCCGCGAAAAGGAAGATTCCCTTTGGCGAGCTCACGGGGTGCGTGGGGGCGGATCCCCTCGCCGCGCTCCTGGAGCGGGGCGCCCTTCCGGCCTCCCTCGCCGCGCTTTTCGACGAGATGACGCAGACGATCGTCTGGGCCCGTGAGCGGAAAACCCCGCTGCGAACGATCCTGATTCGGGGCTCCGTCCTCCACAACGGGGGGGCCAGCGCGGTTCAGGAGGTCGCCTACGCCATGACCGCGGCCATCGAGACCCTGCGGGCGCTTCAGGAGCGGGGCATCGACGTCGCGGAGTTCTCCCGCCGGCTTCGATTCGAGTTCTCCTTGGGCTCCAATTTCTTCATGGAGGTCGCCAAGATCCGGGCCGCGCGCTGCGTCTGGGCCCGGATCGCCTCGAGCTTCGGCGGCGACGGGGAGGCACAGCGGGCGGAGATCTTCGGCCGCACCTCCCTCTTCACCAAGACCGTGTACGATCCCTACGTGAACATGCTGCGCAACACGACGGAGGCCTTCTCCGGCGTTGTGGGCGGCGTCGACGGCCTGACCGTCGGCTGTTTCGACGAGGCGCTGCGGCCGGGGTCGGAGTTCTCCCGCCGCGTCGCGCGCAACGCTCAGGTGATGCTCCGCAAGGAGTTCAACCTGCTCCAGCCGACGGACCCCGCGGGCGGTTCCTGGTACGTGGAGAGGCTGACGGACGAGCTGGCCCGGAAGGTCTGGGAGGCGCTGCAGAAGGTGGAGGCGGAGGGCGGCTTCCTGAAGGGCGTTTGCGAGGGCGCCATCCAGCACGACGTCCAGGCCATGCTGCAGCAGCGTTTCAAGCGGCTTGCCCAGCGCTCCGACCGCGCCGTGGGCACCAACATGTACCCCAACCCCGCGGAGTCCCTGCCCGAGTTCGCGGAGCCGGACTGGGCGGCTCTGCGTGCCGTGCGGACCGAAGCGGTCCGACGCCATCGTGCGTCCCGCGACGAGGGGGCGGTGAAGCGGACCCTTGAGGTCTTGGCGTCGGCGCGGACCGGAGCGGCGGCGTCCGCCGCCGCGGCCGCCGGGGCCACCCTCGGCGAGCTGCGTTCTGCCCTGAATGGCGCCGGTTCCGACGGGCTCTCCGTCGAGCCCGTTCCGCCGCATCGCTGGACGGAGCAGTACGAGGCCATGCGCCGCCGCACGGAGGCCTTTGTGGCCGAGAAGGGGGACAACTTCAAGGTCTTCCTGGCGAACATGGGGCCGATCCCACAGCACAAGGCGCGCGCCGATTTCATATCCAGCTTCATGGAGGTGGCCGCCTTCGAGATCCTCCGGAACGACGGCTTCGCCACGACGGAGGAGTGCGCTGCCGCCGCGGCGGCCAGCGGGGCGGACATCGCCGTGATCTGTTCCACGGACGCCACCTATCCGGAGCTGGTTCCGCCCCTGGCCCGGGCCATCAAGGAGAAGCGGCCGGGGATGGGCGTCTATCTGGCCGGAGCGCCGGCCGCCGAGTGCAAGGACGCCTATCTCGAAGCGGGCGTGGACGACTTTATCAGCGTCCGTTCCAACTGTCTGGAGACGCTGACCGGATTTCAGAGAGCGAAGGGGATGTTTTAGATGAGCCCGAGCAAGCACGCGAATCCCGATTTCACCCAGATCGCCCTCCAGAGTACCGAGGCGGGGGCGGCCCTGGACGCCAAGGCCTGGGAGCGCCGTTTCCGGGAGGAGACCGGCAGGACGCCGGACGAGATGTTCTTCCATACGATGGAGCAGATCGACGTCGCGCCCCTTTACACGGAGGCGGACAATTGCGGACTGCCCCACCTCGCCTACGACATGCCGGGGCTCCCGCCGTTCCTCCGCGGGCCCTATCCGACCATGTACGTCACGCGCCCCTGGACGGTGCGCCAGTACGCCGGCTTCTCCACGGCCGAGGAGAGCAACGCCTTCTATCGGCGAAACCTCGCCGCAGGACAGAAGGGGCTCTCCATCGCTTTCGACCTGGCGACGCACCGCGGCTACGACTCCGACCATCCGCGCGTCGTCGGGGACGTGGGCAAGGCCGGCGTAGCGGTCGACTCCATCCTGGACATGGAGATCCTGTTCTCGGGCATCCCACTGGATCAGATGTCCGTCTCCATGACCATGAACGGCGCCGTTCTTCCCGTCCTGGCCTTCTACATCCTGGCCGCGGAGGAGCAGGGCGTGGACAAGTCCGTCCTGACCGGGACCATCCAGAACGACATCCTCAAGGAGTTCATGGTCCGCAACACCTACATCTATCCTCCGAAGGCCTCGATGCGCATCATCGGGGACATCTTCTCCTACACCTCGAAGTACATGCCCAAGTTCAACAGCATCAGCATCTCCGGCTACCACATCCAGGAGGCGGGGGCCACGGCGGACATCGAGTTGGGCTACACGCTGGCGGACGGGCTGGAGTACCTGCGCACCGGGACCAAGGCCGGCCTCTCCATCGACGCGTTCGCCCCGCGCCTGTCGTTCTTCTGGGGGATCGGCAAGAATTACTTCATGGAGGTCGCCAAGATGCGCGCGGCGCGGATGCTCTGGGCCAAGATCGTCAAGACGTTCGGGCCCAAGAACCCCAAGTCCATGGCGCTGCGCACCCATTGCCAGACGTCCGGCTGGAGCCTCACCGAGCAGGACCCGTTCAACAACGTGGAGCGCACCTGCATCGAGGCGCTGGCGGCCGCGCTGGGGCACACGCAGTCCCTGCACACCAACGCGCTGGACGAGGCCATTGCCCTGCCGACGGACTTCTCCGCGCGCATCGCGCGCAACACGCAGCTCTACATCCAGGACGAGACGAAGGTCTGCAAGGTCATCGACCCGTGGGGCGGCTCCTGGTACGTGGAGGCCCTGACGGACCAGCTGATCCGCCGCAGCTGGGCCCACATCCAGGAGGTCGAGGCGCTGGGCGGCATGGCGGCGGCCATCGACACGGGGTTGCCCAAGATGCGCATCGAGGAGGCGGCCGCGCGCCGTCAGGCCCACATCGACTCCGGCAAGGAGGAGATCGTCGGGGTCAACAGCTACCGTCTGGAGAAGGAGGACCCGTTGGAGATCCTGGAGGTCGACAACACGGCCGTCCGTCAGGCCCAGATCGCGCGGCTCGAGAAGCTGCGCGCCATCCGCGATCCCGAGAAGGTCCAGGCCTGCCTGGATGCCATCACGAAGGCCACGGAGACGGGGGAGGGCAACCTGCTGGAGCTGGCGGTGGACGCCGCGCGCGCCCGCGCTTCGCTGGGGGAGATCTCGGACGCGGTGGAGAAGGTCTGCGGCCGCCACAAGGCCATCATCCGGTCCATATCCGGAATCTACAGCAGCGAGTTTGCGGACGAGGAGATCATCGCCGAGGTGCGCGCGATGACGGACGCGTTTGCGGAGAAGGAGGGCCGCAGGCCCCGCATTATGGTCGCCAAGATGGGTCAGGACGGCCACGACCGCGGCGCCAAGGTCATCTCCACGGCGTTCGCGGATATGGGCTACGACGTCGACATCGGGCCGCTCTTCCAGACGCCCGCCGAGGCGGCGCAGGACGCGGTGGACAACGACGTGCACATCGTCGGGATGAGTTCCCTCGCCGCAGGACACAAGACGCTGCTGCCCCAGCTGGTGGAGGAGCTGCGCAAGCGCGGACGCGAGGACATCATCGTCGTCATCGGCGGGGTCATTCCGGCTCAGGACTACGAGTTCCTGCGCGAACACGGAGCGGCCGCCATCTTCGGGCCCGGGACGGTCATCCCCGTCTCCGCCAAGAGGGTCATGGAGGAGCTGAACCGACGTGTCTTCGGGTAATTCCATCGATCAATCACCCGTATACGTCGTTGTTTTTGCTCGCCTTGCTCGACGTACCGTTGTACGCCTTCGCTGCGGTTTGCAAAAGCCGCCTAGTCTACGAATGATTGATCAACGGAATAGGAGGGCGTTTTTTGAACTCGAATATAAATAGCATTTCTGCTCAATCCTTGGAGCCCGTTGAATCAATGTGCAATGAAAAGTTTCACTCTTCGGGTAAGCCCGAGTGGGTGCCGGACGGGGCCGGAGGGGAGTTTGCCACTCGCGTCATGGGCGGCGTGGACGATGCCCATGACGGGATGGACTATGCCGCCCCGTCGCGCCCGACCCCGCGCCGCCGCCAGCTTACGCTCTCGGACTACGTGGAGGGCGTGCTGGCGGGCGACCGCACCATCCTCTCCCGCGCCATCACTCTGGTGGAGAGCAACGCTGCGGCGCACTTCGAGCTCGCCCAGCAGGTCATCGCCGGGGTCCTGCCCCGTACGGGGCAGGCCGTTCGGGTCGGGATCACCGGGGTTCCGGGGGCAGGGAAGAGCACCTTCATCGAGGCTTTGGGAACGATGCTCTGCCGCGAGGGGCACAAGGTCGCCGTTTTGGCGGTGGACCCCAGCAGCAGCGTGACCAAGGGCAGCATCCTGGGCGACAAGACGCGCATGGAGAACCTGTCGCGCGAGCCGAACGCCTTCATCCGGCCCTCGCCCTCCGGCGGGACCCTGGGGGGCCTGACGCGCAAGAGCCGAGAGACCCTCTTGCTCTGCGAGGCCGCCGGGTACGACGTCATCCTGGTCGAGACGGTTGGGGTGGGGCAGAGCGAGGTCACGGTGCGGGACATGGTGGACATCTTTCTGCTGCTGGTCATCACCGGGGCGGGCGACGAGCTCCAGGGGATGAAGAAGGGCGTCATGGAGCTGGCGGACGCCATCGTGGTGAACAAGGCCGACGGGAACAACGTGATGAAGGCGGAGGCCACCCGCGTGGAGTACGACCGTATCCTGCACTACCTCAGGCCCGCGACGGAGGGGTGGGTCACCCATGCCTACACCTGTTCCGCCCTGACCCATGCGGGGATCCCGGAGCTTTGGGGCGTCGTCGAACGCTTCATGGAGACGGTGAAGGCGAGCGGCACGTTTGCCGAACGCCGCCGGCGTCAGGTGCTCTCCTGGGTCCACAGCATGGTGGAGGACCACCTGCTCCGGGACTTCTACGACTGTATGGCTGTGAAAGAACACCGCGCGGATATCGAGGAGCGGGTTGTCCGCGGCGAGCTGGCCGCCACCCAGGCGACGCTCGAGCTGCTGAGGTGGTATGGAAGGGACCCGGCTCGGCCGAGGTAGCGGTACGGAAAAAAGACGCCTCTAGAGGGTTGGACTTAGGATGTACAGTCCCATGTTATGATGGAACAGAGAATCCTTCAAAGAAGACCTGCTAGAAAAAGTCAAGGGATTAATTGAGAAATGGCAGCAGGGGGTAA